>JBBIHL010000543.1:0-2372 GCA_037447075.1 Candidatus Eiseniibacteriota bacterium
GGCCGCCGCCCACTCCCGCATCCGCAGGCGGTGTGCGGCCCCCACGGCCCAGATGGCGGCCGGGACGGCGAAGGGCATCTCGTTGAGCTCGCCGGTCGTGGCCATGAGGGTGTTGGGATGGAGCAGGTAGGCCGCAACGGCCAGCGCCGCGGGGAACGCCCCCAGCACCGGACGCAGCTCGCGATGCAGCAGCCAGGCGCCGAGGCCGATGGCCACGTTGCGGAGCAGGAAGAGCGTGTAGAGGTGCGGGGCCAGGGCGTAGACCGGCGCGAGCGCCAGCAGGAAAGGGCTGATGTGAACGGCGAAGTGGGTGCTCACCGGCGGCGAGTACATGGTCTCCTGGAAGATGCTGCCTTCCAGCAGCCGCCTGCCCCCCGAGTGCACGGTGCTCCACATCACCTGGTTGAAGTAGGCGCAGTCCTGGGCGGTGTAGCGCGTGTTGTAGAAGTGGAAGGAGAGCACGTTGACCAGCCAGGTGAAGCCGAGCCAGCCGGCGAGGGCGAGGAACGGCGCCAGGCGCGGCGCGCGGGAGCCGCCGGCCGGGGCCGTGGGGTCCTGCGCCGCGACCCGCGCGGGACGCGACTCGATCGCCGCCCCCAAGGCCGACAGCGCCGCCGCGCACCCGACCAGGAGCGCCCAGTGGCCGGCGCCGAAGCTGCGGCCCAGCCCGTCCACCAGGAACAGGGGAAGCACGAGCCAGGGCGCCCAGCGCGGGCGCTGCCACCAGGGGGTCCGGCCGGACGCGCTCACCGGCGCGCCCTTCTCTCGCCGAGAGGCGCCGGGCGGTCGCCCGGGCTGGCTCCGTAGACCGCCGTGACGCCCCCGGCCCGGACCGCCCGGGCGTCTAGGCTCAGCCATCCGCCCTCCACGCGTGGCGCGGCGCCGACCAGGTCAAGCAGGCGCCCCGCCGGCACCCAGGGTCCCCCCGCGACGCGCAGGGCCGACAGGCGGGCACCGGCGGCCTGCAGCGGAATCTGGAGCACGAACCCGGCCACCGGCGGACCGGTGGCCGCCCCTGGGACGCCCTCGAGCCCCGGGGTGACGTGCAGCGTATCGCGGCGCCACTCCTGGCGCACGGGCTCCTGGCGCGCCTCCCAGAAGTCCAGCACCTCGCCGTAGGTCATCATGCGGAAGCCCGCCTCGCGGGCCCAGACCGGGGCCGAGAGGTAGTTGTCCATCGCGAGGGCGCGCGGCCGGTTGGCCATGGTGGTGGTGTGGAAGATGAGCCCCACGCCGCTGCCCGCGCCATGGGTGAAGAGCGCCGCCACGCTCTCGGGCGCGAAGGCGCGATCGTCCTGGGCCTGGAAGGGCATCTCCCAGAGGGGCAGCGGCCGGCCGTCCTCGCCCAGCGGCCGGAACGGCAACCCGGTGCCGAACCGAAAGCCGAAGCCCTTCCCGTCCGGACCGAACGAGCTGTCGAGCCGGATGCCGTGATGGGCGAGCCAGGCGAAGCGGTCGGCGTAGCGGCGGCTCCATTCCAGGTAGTGGATGCGCGAGAGCCTCAACGCCCCGCCGCCGGCACGCAGCGCGGCCCGCGCGGCAGCGATCTCGTCCCCCAGCTCGCGAGGCCGCTGCGGGACCAGCGCGCGCCACGGACGCAACCAGCTCCATTGGCGCAAGCGCTGCAGCAGATCGGGGTGCACGCCCACCTCGAGCGGCGTCGCGGAGAGCTTGGCGTAGCCCGCGCTCGTCAGCCGGCCATGCGGCACCACGAACCAGGTGGCCGGCCAGCCCACGCGACGCTCGTGGTCGGCGAAGAAGAGCCAGCGATCGCCCACGCCCTCCTCGTCGTGGCTCAGCACGAAGAGGCCGCGCGCGCTGTCGGGCAGCGGGCGCCAGCGGGCCACGCCTGCCCCCTCCAGGACCCGTCCCACCACCGCCTGCTGGAGCCGGTCGGCCCAGGGCACCAGGTGCCCGGACCCACCGACGGTCGGGGCCAGGTCGTCGGTCTGGCGCAGGTCGGGATCGCCCCCGCCCGGCGCGTCCGCGGGCACCGAGAAGTCCTCGGCGGGAACGCCCTGCTGGAGCGAGACCAGCCAGCGCCCCAGGTCGAAGCCCAGCACCAGCACCTCGCCCGAGCCCACCCGGCACTTCGCCGCCGCCGGGGCCGCATCCAGGCGCACCACGGTGTCGCAGCGCGAGCCGAACGCCAGGGGGGCCCGCACGGTGAGCACCGGCAGGCTCTCGGCCGCGGCGACCCGCGGCGCCAGCTCGGGCCACCCCGGGGCCTCGCAGGTGGCGCCGGCGACACTGCGGGCCTCCCCCTCGGTCCACATCGGGGCCGCGGCACTCCAGCGCGCGTCGGGCATCTCCAGGACGAGCCGCCCGCCCCCCGCGACCCAGCGCCCCAGCTGGGCGATGGCGGAGTCGCC
>JBBIHL010000544.1:0-2367 GCA_037447075.1 Candidatus Eiseniibacteriota bacterium
CCCAGCCGGCGCTGCCAGGCTGTTTCGAACGGCCAGATCCGGACGGGAGGCGGCTCCCGGGCTGCGCCGCGTGCTCAACGCCACCGGGATCGTGCTGCACACCAACCTGGGGCGCTCCCCGCTCTCGGAGCGGGCGCGCCGCGCCGTCGAGGAGGCCGCCCGCGGCTACTGCAACCTGGAGTTCGAGCTGGCCACCGGCCGCCGCGGCGAGCGCGGAGGAGCCGTGGAGCGGCGGCTGGCCCGGCTCACCGGCGCGGAAGCGGCGCTGGTGGTGAACAACGGCGCGGCCGCCCTGCTGCTCGCCCTCTCGACGCTCGCCCAGGGCCGCAAGCTGCTGGTCTCGCGCGGGGAGCTGGTGGAGATCGGCGGGTCGTTCCGCCTGCCCGAGATCATGGAGCGAAGCGGCGCCCAGGTGGTGGAGGTGGGCACCACCAACCGCACCCACCTGCACGACTACGCCCGCGCCTTTGAGCGGCACGCGGACGTGGCCTTGGTGCTGCGCGTCCACCCCAGCAACTTCCGCATCGAGGGCTACGCGAGCCGCCCGCCGCTGGCGGAGCTGGCGCGCCTGGCCCATCGCAGGAAGGTGCCCCTGGTGGAGGACCTGGGCAGCGGCGCCCTGATGGACCTCGCGGCCCTGGGGCTTCCCGGGGAGCCCACCGCCAGTGAGAGCTTGAAAGCCGGCTGCGACTTGATTACCTTCAGCGGCGACAAGCTGCTGGGGGCCACGCAGGCCGGCTTCGTCCTAGGCCGGCGAGCGCTCGTGCAGCGGCTGCGCCGCGATCCGCTGGCGCGTCCGTTGCGCGTGGACAAGCTCACCCTGGCGGCTTGCGAAGCCACGCTTCTGGCCTACAGCGACCCGGAGCGGGCGCGGGAGGAGATCCCCGCGCTGCGCATGCTCGCGGCCTCCCTTGAGGAGCTCGAGCGCCGGGCCCGCTGGCTCGCCGACGCGATTCGACTCCGCGTGCCGGCATGTCGCGCGGCCGTCGAGCGTGGCGAAGGTGAAGTCGGAGGCGGGGCTTTGCCCCTCCTGCGTCTGCCCGGCTGGGTGGTGGCGCTTTCCCATCCGCGCTGTCCGGCGGACGAGCTGGACCGCATGTGCCGCGCGGCGGAGCCGCCCGTGGTGGGCTACATCCGCGGCGGGCAGCTGCGGCTGGACGTGCGCACGCTGACGGACGAGGATGCCCGGGAAGCGGCCGAGGCTCTGGGTCGCATGACGTGGCCCGGGGCGGGCGCCTAGCCGGACGCAGCGGAATCGAGGACCGGCGCCTGCGGGCGCCCGGCGATGGGGTCGTGCGGCCCCCGCGGCCGCGAGCGAGGTAACAGGGATGTTCCTGCACCGGCTGGAGCTTCAGGGTTTCAAGTCCTTCGTAGACCGCACCGAGGTCCTCTTCCACTCCGGCCTCACCGGCGTCGTCGGCCCCAACGGCTGCGGCAAGACCAACATCTCCGACGCCATCCGCTGGGTGCTGGGCGAGCAGAGCGCCCGGCAGCTGCGCGGCGACTCGATGGAGGACGTGATCTTCGGCGGCTCGCCCAAGCGCCGGCCCCTGGGCCTGGCCGAGGTGCACCTCACCTTCAAGAACGACCGCGGCATCCTCCCCACCGAGTACTCGGAGGTCACCATCACCCGCCGCGTCTTCCGCTCGGGGCTCTCGGAGTACCTCATCAACAAGACCCCCTGCCGGCTCAAGGACGTGCGCGACCTGTTCTACGACACCGGCCTGGGCGGCCAGGCCTACTCGATCATCGAGCGGGGGATGGTGGACAACCTGCTATCGGGCAACTCCGGCCACCGCCGCATCCTGCTCGAGGAGGCCTCGGGCATCACCAAGTACAAGGCCCGCAAGAAGGAGGCGCTTAGCAAGCTCGAGGCCACCGAGGGCGACCTGGTCCGGCTCAACGACATCGTCTTCGAGCTGGAGCGCGAGCTGCGCTCGCTCGCCCGCCAGGTGGGTCGCGCCCGCCGCTACCAGAAGCTGCGCGACCGCATCCGCGAGCTGGACCTGCTGCTCTCGGCCGGGCGCGTGCGCGAGCTGAAGGCGCGCGACCTGGAGCTGGGCGAGGAGTGGCAGGACGAGACGGCGCGCCGCGAGGCCGGCACGGCGGAGCTGGACCGGCTGGAGGCGGAGCTCAACACCCACAGGCTCGACCTCCTGGAGCTGGAGCGGGCGCTCTCGGCGGCGCAGGGCGGCCTGCACGACCGGGAGCAGGCCCGGGTGGAGGCCGAGCATCGGGTGGTGCTGCTGCGCGAGCGCGCGGTGGAACTTCAGCGCCTTTTCTTTTCCCCAAGCGCTGATCGTGCCGGCGTACCACTCGTACTCTTCCTGGTCCATGCCGATTTTGCCTTTCCATTTAGGATTGACG
>JBBIHL010000545.1:0-2364 GCA_037447075.1 Candidatus Eiseniibacteriota bacterium
GAGCCCGCGATGCGTAGCGTGCGCGTGCTCAAGAACGTGCTCACCAACTACCTCCGCTATTTCCTGTCGGGGGCCATCGGCTTCCTCATCACCCCGGTCATGGTCCACCTGCTGGGCGACGGTCCCTACGGCATCTGGGTGCTGGTCGCCTCGCTCACCGGCTATCTCGGCATCCTGGACCAGGGGGTGCGGCCGTCGCTGGTGCGCTACGTGTCGCAGTACCAGGCGGCCGAGGACCGCGAGCGCCTCCAGGCCACGGTCAACACCGCGCTGCTCATCTACACCGGGGTCGGCGTGCTCACCCTCGCATTCGCCAGCGGCGTGGCCTGGCAGTTCGAGCGTTTCTTCCGCGTCGAGCCGGGCGAGCTGCCCGCCGCCCGCCACGCCGTCCTGGTGATCGGCGCCTCCGCGGCGATGGGGTTTCCGCTCAGCGTCTTCGGGGCGCTGCTGTCGGGCCTGCAGCGCTACGACATCGCCAACTGGATCGGGATCGGGGTGGGCGTGCTGCGCGGGCTGGCGTTCGTGGCGGTGCTGCGGATGGGCTGGGGCCTGGAAGGCCTGGCGTGGACCTCGCTCGGGATCAACCTGCTGGGCCACCTGCTGAGCCTGCGCGCCGCGCGGCGCCTGCTGCCCGGGATCGCCTTCACGCTGCGGGGCGCGCGGCGCGACATGGTGGGGCGCATCGGCTCCTACAGCGCCTACGCCCTGCTGGGCGCGGTCGCCGGCAACCTCATCTACCAGACCGACTCGATCGTGATCACGGCGTGCCTCTCCGCCGCCCTGGTGACCCCCTTCGCCCTGGCGGCCAGCCTGGTGGACAACGCGCGCCACCTGGTCTACTCGGCCACCTGGGTGCTGTCCCCCACGGCCAGCGAGATGGACACCAAGGGGGAGAAGCAGGCGCTGCAGCGCATGCTGCTGACCGGGGTGCGCTACACCACCTTGTTTATCTGGCCGGTGCTCTTCGCCCTGGTCATCTTCGGCCGGGGGCTGCTGGTGGCCTGGGTGGGGGACCGCTACGCCTCGAGCGCTGCCCTCGTGACCATCCTGGCCGTGCCCACCTTCCTTGCCCTCAACCAGTCCACCGCCTCGGCGGTGCTCTACGGCATCAGCCGCCATCGCGTCCCCACCGTCCTCAACGTGGTGAACGCGCTGGCCAACCTGGGCCTCTCGCTGTGGTGGGTGCGCCCCTGGGGGCTGGTGGGCGTGGCGCTCGGCACCGCCGTGCCGCTGCTGCTCTTCGGCGGCGTGGTCATCCCACTCTACGTGTGCCGGGTGCTCGAGCTGCCCTTCCGGCGCTACCTGTGGCTGGGCACCGTGCGCCCCGGGCTCGCCACCCTGGCCTTCGCGCTGCCGGCGGGGGCGTGCCAGGCGCTGTGGCAGCCGCAGAGCTGGGGGCCGCTGCTCGCCGCCATCTTCGGCTGCTGGGCGTTCTACGCCTGGGTGGCCTGGCGCACCTCGGTGTCGGCGGCGGACCGCGAGCGCTGGGCGCGCGCCGGGCGCGGACTGTGGGCCGAGCTGCGCGCGCTCGGGGTGCGGGCGCCGGCCGAACCGGCGCCCGCGGAGACGAGGTGAGCATGGCTCGCCCCACGGTGGCGGTGGTGGTGCCCACCTACAACGCCCGCGCCTTCGTGGGGCGCGCGCTCGACAGCGTCTTCGCCCAGAGCGTGCCGGCCGACGAGGTGGTGGTAGCGGACGACGGGTCGGGCGACGGCACCCCGGACTGGGTGGAGCGCCACTACGGCGGGCGGGTGCGCGTGCTGCGCCTGGAGCGCGGCAACGTGGGGCGGGCCCGCAACGCGGGCGCGCGCTCGTGCCGGGCGGAGTGGCTGGCGTTCCTGGACGCGGACGACCTCTGGCTCCCCGCCAAGAACCAGCGCCAGCTCGAGTTCCTCGAGCGCAATCCCCAGGTGGCCTGGCTCTCCTCCGACGGCGCCTATGTGGAGGAGCGGCGCGTGCTGCGCGACTCGTGGCTCTCCGACTACTTCAGGCCCGTGCGCGAGCTGTCGGGCGACCTCTATCGGGCCCTGGCGGAGCGCTGCTTCGTGCTGATCAGCTCCTCCATGGTGCGGCGGGACGCGTTCCTCGCGGCAGGGGGCTTCCGCGAGGACATGCCCAACGCGCTCGACTGGGATCTCTGGTTCCGGCTGGCGGCGCGCTGGCCGGGAGCGCTGCTGGCGGAGCCCCTGATCCGCTACTTCCGCACGCCGGGGTCGCTGTCCACCGCGCGGCTGCCCAAGCTGCGCAGCAACATCGCGCTGCTCGAGCGGGTGGCGGCGGGGGAGCCGCGCCGCGACCCGGTGGCCCAGCGCAGCGCCGCCGCCGCGCTCACCGAGTTCTACTGGTCGCTTGGCCTGTGGCACC
>JBBIHL010000546.1:0-2355 GCA_037447075.1 Candidatus Eiseniibacteriota bacterium
GCCTCGGGGAGCGGGGACGGGACCGTGAAGCTCTGGGAGGCCGCCACGGGCCAGTGCCTGAGCACGCTGTTCTTCGAGCGGAGCATGATCGCGGTCGAATTCGTCCGCGGCGATCCCCCAACGTTGCTGGCCGCCGACGAGGGCGCGCGCGCCTTCGGCTACGAGCTTGTGCGTGTAACGCCCGAGGGGTTGCCGTAGGCCATATGGCTCCTGCGTGGTCGTACCGCACTGCCTTGGCAGCAGGATCACTGCAGGCGAGACCCCGTTCCTGCCGGAACGGGCTAGCCTGACTTTCGCAACTCGGCCGCAGAATCGGCGAAACTCAGGGGCCGGGCCGGCGTAAGTCTCGACAGGATTGAAGGCGCTCTCACGAAACCGCCCATGGGACAGACCTACCCTATTGTTCGCGGGCGGCGCGCTGGGGTACCCTCCGGCCGCCATGTATCTCAAGGGCCACCGCCGGCTCAAGGACGGCAAGGAGCATCGGTACTGGCGCATCGCCGAGAAGCACCGCTGCGTGGATGGCCGCATCGTCGATCGGCACGTGCTCTACCTGGGGGAGATCAACGACAGCCAGAAGGCGAGCTGGCTGCGGTGCATCGAGGCGGTCGAGATCGGCACCCAGCGCCAGCTGCGCCTGGCGCTGTTCCCCGCCGACCACGCCGTCCCGGCCGACGCCGCGGACATCGGCGTCCAGGTGCGCCTGGCCGAGTTCACCCTCGCGCGGCCCCGGCAGTGGGGCGCCTGCTGGGCCGCCTGCCGCCTCTGGGCGGAGCTGCACCTGGATCGCTTTTGGTCCGACCGGCTGCCGCGCAGCCGCGAGGGGACCTCCTGGTACCACGTGTTGCTGGTGCTGGTCGCCTACCGGCTCCTGGCGCCCGGCAGCGAGTGGCGGCTCCACCGGCAATGGTATGCCCAGAGCGCCATGGGCGATCTCCTCGGCGAGGACGGCGCGGTGGTGGCGAAGGACACGCTGTACCGGGCGTTGGACAAGCTCCTGCCCCACAAGGAGGCGCTCTTCCCGTTCCTCGCCGCCCGCTGGCAGGACCTCTTCGGACTCACCTACGACATCCTGCTCTACGACCTGACCAGCACCTACTTCGAGAGCGAGCCCCCGTTCGCCGAGGGGGACAAGCGCCGGTACGGCTACAGCCGGGATCGGCGGCCGGACTGCGTCCAGGTGGTGATCGCGCTCATCGTCACGCCCGAGGGCTTCCCGCTGGCCTACGAGGTCCTGCCGGGAAACACGGCGGACACCACCACGCTGCCGGCCTTCCTCGCCCAGATCGAAGCCCGGTACGGGCAGGCCCGGCGGATCTGGGTCATGGACCGTGGCATCCCGACCGAGGCGCAGCTGGCCCAGCTCCGCGAACGGGGCGCCCGCTACATCGTCGGCACCCCGAAGGGGCGCCTGACGAAGCTCGAGCGGCAACTCCTCGAGATCCCGTGGCAGGCGGCGCGGCCCAGCGTGCAGGTGAAGCTGCTGCCGCAAGAGGCGGAGCTGTACGTCTGGGTCCAGAGCGCCCCTCGCGTGGCCAAGGAACGGGCCATGCGCCGGCGGCGCCTCAAGCACCTGTGGGCCCGGCTGCACGCCCTCCAGCGCCAGCGACCCACCTACGAGACGCTGCTGCTCAAGCTGGGCGCGGCGAAGAAGGAGGCGGGGCGGGCCTGGGCGCTGGTGCGGGTGGAGCTGCCCGCGCCGCCCCCGAAGACCGAGCGGGCGCGGCGGGTCGACTTCACCTTCACCCTCGACAAGGCCCGGCTCCGCCGCGTCCGGCGCCGCGAGGGGCGGTACCTCCTCCGCTCGAATCTCACCGAGACCGACCCGGCGCGCCTGTGGGAGTTCTACCTCCAGCTGGTCGAGGTCGAGGCGGCTTTCAAGGACTTGAAGGGGGACCTGGCGGTGCGACCGATCTATCACCAGGTACCCCCCCGCATGGAGGCGCACATCTTCGTGGCCTTCCTTGCCTACTGCCTGCATGTCACGCTGAGGGCCCACCTGCGGCACCACGCGCCCGGGCTCACCGTCCGCCAGGCCCTGGAGAAGTTCGCCGCCCTCCAGATGCTCGAGGTGCACTTTCCCACGACCGACGGCCGAGAGCTGATCTTCACCCGCTACACGCAACCGGAGCCCGACCAGGAGCTCCTGCTGGCCCAGCTGAGGTGGGACCTGCCACCGCAGCCGCCGCCCCGGATTACTGCAAAAAGAGCAATGGAACTGTAGTACAGACCTTTGGGGGGTGGCCGACGGAATTTCCACTACTTACGCCGCGAGCTACCCGCCAGTTGCGAAAGTCAGGCTAGCCCGTGGCCCCGGCGCCCCGGCGGCGCCGGGTCGAACTCGCCGACACGAAG
>JBBIHL010000547.1:0-2349 GCA_037447075.1 Candidatus Eiseniibacteriota bacterium
GCCGAAGGGGACCATCCTCACGCCGCGGCGCTCCAGGGCCTGGAGCACGGCGGGAACGGTGAGCGCCGGGTCCGCCAGCTCGATCAGGACGATGTTGGTCTCCACCAGGTCGGGGCGCACGCTCACGCCGGGCAGCCCGGCCAGGCCGGCCGCCAGCCGCCGGGCGCGCCGGTGGTCCTCCGCCAGGCGCTCCACGTGATGGTCGAGGGCGTAGAGGCAGGCCGCGGCCAGCACGCCTCCCTGCCGGATGCCGCCGCCCCAGCGCTTGCGGTGGCGCCGCGCGGCGCGGATGGTGGCGGCGGGGCCCGCCAGGATCGAGCCCACCGGGGCGCCGAGCCCCTTGGAGAAGCACATCATCACCGTGTCGGCCACGGCGGCGAACTCGCGGACCGGCACCCCGGTGGCCACGCTGGCGTTCCACAGCCGGGCCCCGTCCAGGTGCACCTTGAGCCCGTGCGCGCGCGCGGCCTGGGCCGGGGCCCGCAGCCGCTCGAGCGGCACCAGGGCGCCGCCGTGGCGGTTGTGCGTGTTCTCCAGGCACAGGAGCTGGATCGGCGGCACGTGGTCGTTGTCGTCGCGCAGCGCCGCCACCACCTCCTCCGGGGCGATGACCCCGCGGGTGGCGCGGAGCGTGCGCGTCTGGCAGCCCGAGAGCGCGGCGACCGCCCCCGCCTCCCAGCCGAAGATGTGGGAGTCGGCCTCGCACAGCACCTCGCCGCCCGGCTGGGTCTGGGACTTCACGGCGAGCTGGTTCCCCATGGTCCCGCTCACCACGTAGAGCGCCGCTTCCTTGCCGGCCAGCTCGGCGACGCGCGCCTCCAGCTCCCGCACCGTGGGGTCGTCGCCGAACACGTCGTCGCCCACCACCGCTTCCGCCATGGCGCGCCGCATCCCGGCGGTGGGCCGGGTCACGGTGTCGCTGCGCAGATCCACCATGTCAGGCATTGGTCACGATCCTCGCGTGCAGGTGCCGCTCCGGGGCGTCGTGGACCGGCGCTCCGGACAGGCGCTTCCCGGCGCCGGCCGCCCCCCGCTCGATCCTGCAACCGGCGGGGGTGCCGCCGCGTCTAAACCGCAGCCCATTGACCTGCCCCCGCGGGCCCCTATAGTAGCGGAGAACCCGCGGGGCCGCGCGGGCCCAGGGCCTTGGAGCCAGGAGAACCCCGACCATGCCGTTCCTTGGATTCGATCCGACCTTCGTGCTGCTCATCCCCGCCTTCATCTTCGCCATGTGGGCGCAGTGGAAGGTGCAGCACACCTACCAGAAGTATTCCCAGGTGCGCGCCCTGAACGGCCGGTCCGGCCGCGAGATGGCCGCGGCCATCCTGGCGCGCAACGGGCTCACCCAGGTCCCGGTGGAGCAGGCGGGCGGGTTCCTCTCCGACCACTACGACCCCCGGACCCGCTCGGTGCACCTCTCGCCGCACAACTTCCAGACCGGCTCGATCGCGGCGATCGCGGTGGCGGCGCACGAGGTGGGGCACGCCCTCCAGCACGCCCAGAACTACGCGCCGCTCAACTTCCGCAGCGCGCTGTTCCCGGTGGTGAGCATTGGGAGCTGGCTGGCGATGCCGCTGTTCTTCATCGGGCTGATCCTGGGACAGGCAGGCGGCTTCCTGATGGACCTGGGCATCCTGTTCTTCGTGGGGGTGGTGCTGTTCCAGACCGTCACGCTGCCGGTGGAGTTCGACGCCAGCAAGCGCGCCCTGGCGCAGCTCACCGAAAGCGGCGCCGTCTCCACCGAGGAGGTCGGCATGGCCAAGCAGGTGCTGGACGCGGCGGCGCTCACCTACGTGGCGGCGGCGGCGATGGCGCTGCTCCAGCTGGTGCGCCTCCTGCTGATTCGCAACAGCCGCGACTAGGTCTCGCGGCCCGTGGCTAGCCCTGCGCCACCATGTCCTTGAGCTCCTTGGAGACCTTGAACACGGGCACCTTGCGCGGGGGGACGGGCACCGCCTCGCCCGTGCGCGGGTTGCGGGCGATGCGCGACTTGCGGTCCTTGACCTTGAAGGTGCCGAAGCCGCGGATCTCGATGTGGTGCCCGTTGGAGAGTGCGTGCGCCACCGCGTTCAGGAACGCGTCCACGGTCTCCGCCACGTCCTTCTTGGTCAGACCCGTCCGCTCTGCGATTTGGTCGACGATATCGGCCTTGGTCATCGAATCCCTCCTCGCGTGGCCCGCAAGCGCCCGCGTCGGCTCCGGCCCGGAAGCGACGAACTTCGCGGCAAGCTAGCAAGCGGCGGCGAAAGCTGTCAATCACTTTTTGGACAAGGCCTTGCGCGATTCCACCCGCGCCCGGCGCACGCCTCGCCGCCGCCCCGGCCGGCCGCGGCCGCGCGCGACGGGACG
>JBBIHL010000548.1:0-2341 GCA_037447075.1 Candidatus Eiseniibacteriota bacterium
GATTTAGGTCAGACTAGCAGAGCAGATCCCTGGAGCGGGAGGTGAGTTGATGCTGAGGGTGCAGAACGACACCCGCGCCCGCATGCTGCGCCAGGCCGACGCCTGCCGCCGCGAGCAACGCTACTGGGAGTTCCTGGCTGCCGTGCTGAACCTGGAGCCCCTCACGTCCCTGGACCGGGCGCGGGGGCGCCTCTGAAGATGGCCTCGGTGCGCAGGGCCTCCCCGGCGGCGGGGCGCGGCGGCCGCGAGACCGAGCCGGCGCTCCGTCTGCTGGCGCGTCGCCGGCGGCGCCCCGAGCCCCGCTCCACCACCCACCCGGCCCACCTCTCCCGCCCCACCGTGCGCACGGTCGCCGTGGCCAGCGGCAAGGGCGGCGTGGGCAAGAGCAGCCTGGTCGCCAACGTGGCGGTGGCGCTCGGCCAGCGGGGCGTGAACGTCCTGCTGGTGGACGCCGATCTCTCGCAGGCCAACCTGGATCTGCTGCTGGGGCTCACGCCGCGCTACGACCTGCAGCACGTGCTGCGCGGCGAGAAGAGCCTGGCCGACATCGTGATGGAGGGCCCCGCCGGCGTGCGCCTCGTGCCCGCCAGCTCGGGGGTGCCGGAGTTCGCCGACCTGGACGACTTCCGGCGGGAGTCCCTGTTGCGCGGCCTCTCCACCCTGGAGCGCGACGCCGACCTCATCCTGATGGACATCGCCTCGGGGGTCTCGCGCCAGGTCATGAGCTTCTGCCTGGCGGCGGACGAGGTGCTGGTGGTGACCACCCACGAGCTGCCCGCCTTCTCCGATGCCTACGCGCTGATCAAGCTCCTCGCCCAGAACGGACTCGAGGCGCCGCCCCATCTGGTCGTCAACATGGCCGACAACGCCGAGGAGGCCGAGGAGACCGCCCACCGCATCGGGGTGGTGTCCCGCCGCTTCCTCAGCCTCGAGCTCGACCCGTGGGGGTTCGTTCCCTACGACCCCGCCGTCCCGCGAGCCGTGCGCCGCCAGGAGCCGGTGGTCCTGGCCACGCCCCAGTCGCCGGCGGCGCGCGCCTATCGCGAGCTGGCCGCCCGCCTCCACGACGGCGGCCCGCGCGGGGGCCGGATGGGGTCGGAGCCGGCCCAGCGGGAGAGGCTGGGAGCCTAGGAGGACCCCATGCACCGAGCCACCCCGCTGCGCGCCGTCCGCGGCCGCACGATCCCGCCCGCGCCGGCGCTGCCGGCCAGCAAGGACCAGCTGCTGCAGCGCTACACGGCCCTGGTGCGCTACGTGGTCGAGCGCATCGCCGCCGGCCTGCCGCGCAACGTGGACCACGAGGATCTCTACTCGGCGGGGGTGCTCGGCCTGCTCGACGCCTACCAGAAGTTCGACGCCCACAAGGGGGTCAAGTTCGAGACCTACGCGGTGTGGCGGATCCGCGGGGCCGTGCTGGATCAGCTGCGGGCGCTGGACTGGGCGTCCCGCTCCATGAGGCGCCGCGCGCGCGAGCTGGAGAGCACCTGCCAGCGCATGGATCAGAAGCTGGGCCGGGCCGCCTCCGACCAGGAGGTCGCGCGCGCCATGCGCATGGCGCCCGACGACTACTACCGGTTGATCGACCAGGTGCGCGGCGCCGTGCTGCTGTCGCTGGACGAGGTGCGGGTGGGAGACGACCAGGAGAACACCACCCTCGGCGACCACCTCCCCGACCCGCGCGCCACCGACATGGAGGTGCGGCGGGAGGAGGAGGAGTCCCGGGCGGTGCTGCTGCGCACCCTGGACCGGCTGCCCGAGCAGGAGCGCCTGGTGGTGGCGCTCTACTACTACGAGCGCATGACGCTCAAGGAGATCGGCCGGACTCTGGGCATCTCCGAGTCGCGGGTCTCGCAGGTGCACACCCGGGCGATGTCGCGACTCCGCGCTCGCGTGGCGCGCGCGCTCAAGCAAGCGGCCTGAGCTCCCATGGCCCCGTCCCCCTCTCCGTGGCTGGCCGCCGACCGCCGGCTGCGCGCGGAACTGGAAGGCCTCGCCGGGGAGCTGGCGGCGGCCGGCCGCCACCACGAGGCGCAGCAGCTGCGCCAGAGCGTCGAGGCGTGGTGGTCGGGACGCCAGGGCGCGCTCGGGGAGCTTCATCACGCCCTGGGCGTCCATCACGAGATCAACAACGCGCTCGTGGGCGTGTCGGGCAACGTGCAGCTGCTGCTGCTCGGTCCCGCCGCCCAGCAGGCGGGGGTGCGCGAGCGACTCGAGGTCATCCTGCGGGAGGCCGAGCGGATCAAGGTCGCCGCTCTGCGCCTGCGCGAGCTGCGGGGCGCCGTGGCGCCGGGGGAGGGGTCCCGCCGCGCGGCGTGACCCCGCGAGGTCCTGATGAACCGGT
>JBBIHL010000549.1:0-2333 GCA_037447075.1 Candidatus Eiseniibacteriota bacterium
CCCGTTCCATGCGTCGGGGTCCCGCCGAGAAGGCGGGATGGACACCTTGACAGGCACCGGGGATTCGCATAGCTCTTGCCGCGCATGACGCACGCTGGCACCTCGCCGCGTTCGCCCCGCCCCGCGACGCGCGAGTACCTTTCCGTTCCTGCGCCCCCGGTCCGAGCCGGCCTCGCGGGCGGGTGCCGGGTCGCGCATGCGGGCGTGGTCCCGCGCTGAGGTCCGCCCCGGTGGAGAGCAGCGCATCACCGGAAGAGCCAAAGATCCCCGCGGCCGCCGCTCCGGCCGGGCCCCCTGCCGGGGGCCCGGTCGCGCCTCTCCCCGCCGCCTCGGCCGGAGCGCCCGCGCCCCCGGTCTCGGTGCTGCGCCTCTACCGCCGCGCCTCGGTCCTGGCCCTGGTGCGGCAGCCCTTGCATTCCTGGATGGTGCCCTTCCTGCTGCTGCTTCCGTTCTCGATCCTCGATGCCGTGCTGCCGGAGCCGCACGTGATCTTCAGGGATGCGCGGCTGTTCCTGATCTACGCCGTGGGCGGCCTGCTGGGCCTGGTGATGACCCTCATCATCAGCGCCATGCTGCGCGTCCGCTGCGTGGCCGAGGCGGCGGGGCGGCGGGTGCACGGCCTCGACGCCTACGCCCGCGGGGTCGAGCGGCTCGGCGTCCTGCTCGTGACCGAGATCGTCCGCACGCTGGCGATCGGCGCGGCGGCGGTCTTCCTGGTGATCCCGGGCGTGGTGTTGAGCCAGCGGTTGAGCGTGGCCACGGAGTCGGTGGTGCTGGGCGAGCCCAGCCTCGCCAGCGGGTTCCAGCAGAGCTTCGCCCTCACGCGCCGGCGCTTCGGATCGTGGGTCCGCATGGTGCTCGCCGCGCTCCTCGCGCTGTTCGTGGTCTTCGCGGGCGCGGTCTTCGCCTACGCCGTGCTGGTGCTCTTCGGCCTCGAGCTCGCGGCGAGCCTGGCCGTGGCCCCGTTCGCCGCGGCATGCCTGGCCGTGGTCCAGTACGCCTGGACCTACTACTACCTTGAGCTGGGGGGAGTGGCGAGGCTCGCCGGTGTGGAACCCTCCGCCGCCGGGCAGGATCTCGAGCCGCCCCTTCAGCCGGCGGCCACCCCAGTCGCGCCGGAGACAATGGCCGCCCCCGAGCCGCCCGCCGCGCGGGCGGAAACCGTATGTGCGCATTACGGCGAAAACCCGCGCGCCGCGCGGGCGGACGGCGCGATCGCCTGAACCGCCCCGCCGCGGCCGTCCCAGCCACGAAACATCCTGCCAGACGGGAGAGCCGTAATCCGCTTCCACTGCATGCGGTTGGGCTGGCTTACCTCAAGTCCCACCTCATGGTGCCACCCTTGACCCTCTCATCCCTGCGTGGCATTTTGAAACAGGCGACCCCCACATAATAGGAGGTACGGTCGCCCCTCGAGCTATGACCCCGATTCCCGACCCCACCCGGCCAGCTCCCAAGCGCGGCCCCGCCCCCGAGACACGCAGCGGTCCCTATCGCGACATCCTGGGGGCCCACCCCAAGATGCAGCGCATCTTCAAGCTCATCGCGCGCGTGGCCCCCACCGACAGCACCGTCCTCATCGTCGGGGAGAGCGGCACCGGCAAGGAGCTGGTGGCGCGGGCGCTCCACCTGCAGTCGCGCCGCTCGGGCGGGCCCTTCGTCCCGCTCAACTGCGGGGCGCTGCCCGAGTCCCTGATCGAGAGCGAGCTGTTCGGTTACGTGCGCGGGGCGTTCACCGGCGCGCAGTCCACGCGGCCGGGGCTGATCGAGGAGGCGGAGGGAGGCACCCTGTTCCTCGACGAGATCGGGGAGATGCCCCCCACCACCCAGGTGAAGCTCCTGCGCACGCTGGAGAACAGCGAGGTGCGCCGGCTGGGTGACAACGAGACCCGGCTGGTGAACGTGCGCGTCGTGGCCGCCACGAACAAGGACCTGCACGCGGAAGTGCAGGCCGGGCGCTTCCGCGAGGACCTGTTCTACCGGCTCAACGTGGTCTCGATCGAGCTGCCCCCGCTGCGCGAGCGCCGCGAGGACATCGGGCTGCTCGCCACCTACTTCCTGGAGCGCATCTCGCGCAAGCTGGGCCGCGGCGGGCTGCGCTTCGCCCCCGAGACCGTGGCGATCCTGGAGCGCTACGACTACCCGGGAAACGTCCGCGAGCTGGAGAACGCGGTGGAGCGCGCAGCCACCCTGGCCGACGGGAACCTGATCGCGCCCTCCGAGCTGCCGCCGGTCATGCTGGCCGCGCGCCTGCTGACCGAGGGCGCCCCGGCCGACGAGCTGCCGGTGGAGGTGATGCGGCGTGCAGCCGACGCGCCCGCGCGACCCGCGCC
>JBBIHL010000550.1:0-2330 GCA_037447075.1 Candidatus Eiseniibacteriota bacterium
CGCGGTGGAGCTGGAGGTGCTCTCGCTGCCGCGGCAGCATCTGGCGGCGCGCTTCCGCGAGGCGGTGTTCGAGCCCGAGCGCGAGCGCCCCGACCCGCTCTCGCTCATCCTCGCCGACTTCGACTTCAGCCACAAGGCGGCCGACCTGGCGGCGCTGGGCGAGCTGGCCGGCATGGCCAAGGTGCTCCAGGCCCCGCTGGTCGCCGGCGCCTCGGCCGCGTTCTTCGACCTGCGCTACCTGGTCCAGGCGGCGTCGTTCCAGGACCTCTTCTCCCGCCTCGCCACCAGCGACCATGCCGGCTGGCGCAGCTTCCAGGCCAGCGAGCCGGCCCGATGGGTGATGCTCACGCTCAACCGCTACCTGCAGCGCGCGCCTTACGCCGGCGGCGACGGGGGGCACGTCGAGGCGGCGAGCGAGTCGAACCCCGACAGCTTCCTGTGGGGACGCGGGGTGTGGCTGGCCGGCGCCGCGGTCGCGCGCAGCGTGCGGGAATACGGGCACGGCCTGGCCATCGCCGGAGCCCAGGGGGGGCGTTTCGCCGGGATGCCGACTCGCGGCTGGCCGGTGGCGGCGAACGAGACCGCCGCGCTGGGTGTCGAGGCGCCGCTCGGCGATCTGCAGCTGCTCGATCTGCAGCGCGCGGGGTTCTCGCCCGTGATCGGCCCGCTGCGCACCGACCTGGCCGTGCTCCCCGCGGCGTTCACCACCCTTCGTCTCACGCCGGGTCGCATCACCGTGGAGGCCACCCTGGCCTACCAGCTGCTGGCGGCACGGCTGGCGCATTTCTGCGGGCGGTTGCTGGACGAGCTGCCGCCCGGAACCCCGGCGGAGGTCGCGGGCTTCCTGCGCCGCGAGCTGGCCGGCTTCCTGGGAACGCTCGCGGGCGAGAAGCCGCAGGAGGCGGTGAGCGTCGAGGTGCGGGAGGAACCGACGGAGGGCGGGCCGGTCCCGGTGGCCGAGGTCAAGGTGAAGCCCGCGATCACGCTCGAGGGCAAGGCGGTGGACTTCGGGTTCGTGCTGCCGCTGCGGGGCGCGTGACGGGCGCCGGCCGCGCGGTCGCAGTGGGTCAGGCTCGACCCCAGGCCGGCGCGATCGGGCTCTGCCAAGGGGCCCGGTCCCGGGCGCGCAGCTGGGCGAGCAGCATGGCGCGGACCCCGTTGGGCACGTCGGGCCGGGCCAGACGGCGACGCGCGCGCCCGGCCTCCCAGGCCTTGCCGAACAGGATGGGGATGCGTGGCTGGCCCGCCAGGCCGGTCGCGACCCGTCGCCAGGCCTCGACGTCGCGGCTCCAGCCGCCCTCTTCCTCTCCCGCGTCCTCGCCGGGCCCGACCCCACGCGCCCCATCCACGATGAAGGTGCCGGTGAGCGTCGCCAGCCCGATGGCGGCGGCCTCGCCGCTCTCGCCGGCGTCCCCCACGTGCTCGAGGAGCGGCGCGGCCGCCTCGGGCAAGGCGCTCACGCCGAGCGCGTAGACCAGCGCTGCAGGCCGCTCCGCGGCGGGGAGCCCCGACGCGCGGGCCACTGCCGGCGGCTGACCGAGCCAGCACAACCCCCAGAGCAGCCAGGTGTCCGTCACGAGTCCGCCGACGCGTCCGCTCTCGATCCACCGGGCCAGCTCCTCGGACCCCCGCATGGCCAGCGCCCGCAGCGCCGCGATGCGCACGCCCTCTTCTGCGTCCCCGTCGAGCGCGTGCAGCAATGCGGATTCGCTGTCGGCATCCGCGGCCTCGGCGAGCGCCCTCGCCGCCGCGATCCGGCGGCCCGGCTCGGCATCGCCGAGCAGCGCGGCGAGGTCGCGGCCTTCCCCGTCGGTCCGCGCCCGGAGCCGCGCCGCGAGGAGACGGGCCGATGGGTGGCTTGCTCCCTTCAGCGACTCGGCCCAGGTTCTGGCCCACCCCGCAGGCAGGTCGCACGCGGCGTCGAGCACCAGGAGCTCGAGGTCCTCGTCGCCGTCGCAAAGGAGACGGCCCGTCAGCTCGGCCACCCCGGGGAAGCCGGCAGACGCCAGGCTCGCGAGCGCGCACGCCCGGTCGGCCGCCTCGCGCTCCGGATCCTCGATCGCAAGCTCGAACGGACCGGGGTCGGACCGGGCCAGGCTGGCCAGGGCCAGCAGGTGCCAGGTGGAGCGGCGTTCGAAGGCGTCACGAAGCGACCATGGCTCGTGGCTGCGGCGCTCCATGGCCCGGCGTTGAAGCAGCAGGAACCCCGCTTCCTCGAGGTGGTCGCGGGCCAGCTCCCCGACCAGCCCCCGCGCCTCGGGGCGGGGGGCGATCGCCGGCGCCACGACCGGCGCGGCTCGTGGCGCGTCATCGGCCTGGGGCCCTCTGGC
>JBBIHL010000551.1:0-2327 GCA_037447075.1 Candidatus Eiseniibacteriota bacterium
CGAACTCGCCAAACGCGTGCGCGAGGGCATCGTGGCTTCCGGCGGCATCTGCATCGAGTTTCCGGTGCACCCGATCCAGGAGACCGGCAAGCGGCCGACCGCTTCGCTCGACCGCAACCTTGCCTATCTCGGCCTGGTCGAAACGCTGTTCGGCTATCCGATCGACGGCGTGGTGCTGATGATCGGCTGCGACAAGACGACGCCTGCCTGCCTGATGGCGGCGGCGACCGTCAATATCCCGGCGATTGCGCTCTCTGTCGGGCCGATGCTGAACGGCTGGCACGAGGGCAAGCGCGCCGGTTCGGGCACGATCGTCTGGCGGGCGATCCGGAGGGTGCCGGGGTTGCAGGGTCGGTCATGGCGGGCGGCACGGAGAACTCACTCTTTGAGGGAGTACCCCCAGGGGTGCCGGTGCGGGACGTGCTGCGGCTTGGCGGACTGGCTGCCGGGCCAGGCCTGCTCCAGGTGTGGCTGCGCTCAAGCGGTGAGCGCGCCGGGGCCGTGGACGAGGTCGGGCTGCTGGCCGTGGACCACGACCCGGGGATGCGCGCCTACCTGGTGGGAAACGACGTGGCGGTCGGCAGGCGTGCCGCCGCCTTCCGGGCGGTGGCCAGCGAATCACTGGAGGTGACCGCCCGGTTGGGTGGCGCGGCCGCGGAGCCCTGGTTCGCTCCGGCGGGAGAGTCCCTCGTGCTGGAGCTGACCGCGGGCGGGACCGGCGCCGACGGCCTCGTTATCGAGGCGCGTCGCGGGGCGGTCGGGCCCACCCCGGATTCTTCGGGGATCCTGGTCCAAGTGCCGGACGACTCCGGGTGGATCACGGTAGGCCGGCTGCATCCCCGCCAAGAGTTCGACGAGGCCGCCTTCGCCTGCCCGGGAGCGAACCGGGTCCGGCTCCAGGTGCTCTCGGACAGCTGGCTGCGCTTTGCGGGGATCCTGGTACGTTCGGCTGAAGCTCCGGCCATCAAGCGGTCCACCCTGACGAGCGCCATGCAGGCCGGGGGCGTGGACGCCAAGGCGGCGGTGAGCGCCGAGGACCTGCTCTCGGTCCCGATGGTTGGGCCAGACACCCTGTCCCTGGAGTTCGAAGCGCCCCCGCCGGCCGAGGGCAAGGAGCGCGAGTTCTTCCTGGTGGCGAGCGCCACGGTCGCGAGCTCCAAGGTGGCCCCGCCGGCTCGCCTGCAGCCTCCGGCTGAAGCGTCACCCGTGCAGTTCGCCCTGGAGCGGAGCTGGCCCAACCCGGCGGCCGGGACGGCCACCATTCGCTTGGCCGTCCCCGTGGCGGCCCGCGTGGTGGTCGAGGTCTTCGACCTGCAGGGCCGGCGGATGCGGCGGCTGGCCGACCGGGATTTCAGCCCCGGGGACCACGTGCTCGAGTGGGACGGGCGCGACGCCGAGGGGTTGCCGGTCCGTGCGGGCGTCTACCTCTATCGCATGCAGGCAGGCGGGCACGCGCTCGAAAGGAAGCTGGTCGTGCTCGGTCCCTAGCCCATAAGGGTACCGCTGGCGCTGGAGCGCAGTCGGCCCAGTTGGGGGCTTCGCCAAGGGGAACGCCCGGTTCTCACGTGACCATGTGTCGCCGGGGAACGCAGAGGAGGTGATCCGTCGGCGGAGCTTCCCCTCGGGCAAGTGCGGTGGCGTTGAGGGAGTCCAAGGGAGAGACAGCCGTCGGGTTTCGGTCCGGGGGGCTCATCGCAGCATGGTGCGCGTCCCGGTCTCGCAGCCGCCGACCCCGGCGCGGGCGGAGTAGACCCCGGCCGGGACCCGCCGGCCGGAGTCGTCCCTGCCAGCCCACTCGAGGTACGGGAGCCGGGTGGCTCCCAGCCTTCGGCCAGGGTGCGAACGCGGCGGCCAAGGACGTCGTAGGCCGTGACCTGGATCGGGGCACCCGTGCTCGGGAGCCGGTAGAGCGCGCTGACCCGGCCGCGCGAGCCGAAGGGCCGCGCCTGGGTTCCCGCGGTCGCCGGGACGCGCGACACTGCCACTCCCGACACAGTTCCCGACCCCCGAAGCAGCAACGCGACGACGGCAGGCAGAGTCGGTGCGAGTAGCGCGGGGCTCTGGTGCGGCACTGCGGGCATTCGACTATCCTGCGCCCGAAGGTGACGTCGGGAGCGCCCGGCACGAAGCCCATGCAATGGAGTGTTACGCGCACTGGAGGATTCAGGAGAGCCCGGCCATCCTCCTGCCCCGGGGGCGCAGCGGCCGGCCAACGCCGTGTTCGAGGCCGAGCCGCTGCTGCCGGGGCCAGCGCTCCCCCGCGGGCATGACGGTTCGCCGCATGCTCGGTGCCCTCGCCGCCGTCGTCCTGGCCCTGCTGGTCCTCC
>JBBIHL010000552.1:0-2309 GCA_037447075.1 Candidatus Eiseniibacteriota bacterium
GCCGGTCATGGCGTAGGACTTGGAGAAGGTGAACACGCTCACGGTGCGCTCGGCCATCCCGGGGAGCGAGGCGAAGGAGACGTGGCGCGCGCGGTCGAACACCAGGTGCTCGTAGGCCTCGTCGCTCACCACCCACAGGTCGCGCTCGGCGCACACCCGCGCGAGCGATTCCAGGTGGGCGCGCGACATGACCACGCCGGTGGGGTTGTTGGGCGTGTTCAGGTAGAAGCCGCGCGTCGCGGGGCCCACCGCGTCGCGGAGCCGCTCGTAGAATCCCTCGGGGCCGAGGGCGCCCGACTGGACGTCCAGGTAGACGGGTACTTCGCGCAGCCGGCCGTCGCGCGTGAGCGCCACCATCTTGGGCAGCGCCATCCAGTAGGGGGAGAGCGCGAGCAGCTCGTCGCCGGGCCCGAGCAGCGCCTGCAGCGCCAGGTAGAGCGCGTGGGTGCCGCCCACCGTGACCACGACCTCGCCCGGGGTGCAGGGGATGCCGTTCTCGCGCGTGAGCTTCTCGGCCAGCGCCTCGCGCAGCTCCCGGCTGCCGCGTGCGTCCGGGTAATGGGTCTGCCCGGCGCGGGCCGCCTGGGCCAGCGCCGCCACGATGTGAGGGGGCGTGTCGAAGTCGGGCTCGCCGCGCTCCAGGTGGGCCACGCGCCGCCCGCCGCGCTCCAGGGCGGCGGCGCGCTCCATCACGCGGGCGAGCTCGCTGGTCATGCGCAGCGCCGGCACGTCGGCGATCATGCGGGCCATGCGCCCTCCGGGAGGGGGCGGCGACCGGCGCGGTCGGGCCGCCAAGCGCAAGCTCCGCGGCCGGCCCGCGAAGGGCAAGCGCGACGGCCGCTCACGGCTCCTCCACCACGCGGCAGTAGTGGTCCACGCAGAACTCGAACAGCCGCCGCCCGCGCTCGGCCGAGGCCAGGTCGGGGTTGGCGTTGAACACCCCCGAAGGCGTCAGCCGCCGCCAGTCCGCCGCCCCCAGCACGTGGGTGCGCGGCAGGCCCTTGACGGCGAGGCCGGTCATCTCCTTCACCACGCCGGGCACCAGGTGCATCACCATCGAGGTCTCGCCCGGGGTGGCGTGCGCGCCGTCGGGCTCCCCCAGCAGCTCGGCGAGGAACGCCTGGACCTCGGGCGGGTCCCACCACGAGTGGAAGCGCACGCGCAGCATGGGCAGCTCGTGCACGGCCTCGGCGAACGCCGCGTTGGCCGAGGCGATGTTGCCGCCGTGGCCGTTCAGCACCAGGACGCGGCGGAACCCGTGGCGCGCCGCGCTGTGCAGCAGGTCCTTCAGCACCTGGATGAGCGTGGTGGGCTTGAGCGCGAGCGTGCCCGGGAACCCCAGGTGATGGAGCGCCATCCCGTAGTTGACGGGCGGCGCGGCCAGCGTGCCGGTGCGCTCGGCCACCTTCTCGGCCAGGGCGGCGGGGATCAGGGCGTCGGTCCCCAGCACCGCCCGCGGGCCGTGCTGCTCGGTGCTCCCGATGGGCAGGATGAGCCGGTCGTCCCGGGTGAGGTAGGACTCGACGTCCTGCCAGGTCAGGTGCTGCAGCCACATGGGCTCTCCTCGCGTGACGAGGGCCGCGGACGCGGCCCCCACGCGCAGCGAGTCTATCACGCGGGCCGCGCCGCGCCCTGCAACCCCGCTGCATTCTGCACGGCTGGCCGCGCCTTTCGCGGCATGTCGCTTGCCTGAACCCACGCGGATTCCCGCGCCACAACCGGGTAGGGGGGCACGTCATGTCCAAGTTCGACTTGCGTGACATCTCGGAGCGGCTCAGCAACTCGCGCGACACCGAGGCGGTGGTGCTCGAGTTCATCGCCTATCTGCAGCGGATTCGGCCGGATTGGAGGGCCTCGCTGGCCTTCTACGAGGTGAGCAACGACTGCCTGGTGAGCCTCTACCAGCGCAGCGGCCTGCGGCTGAAGCGGACCGACCTCCACCTGCCCGTGGAGGAGCTGCCGCCCCGGCTCGTGCGAAAGTTCTTCCATCCCAGTGCATTTTTCAACGACCCCTCGCGCCGCTCCCTGCTCTCGGTGATGTTCCAGACCTCCCCCTACTACGAGCTGGACGTCACCGAGGCCCACGCCGTGGCCAAGATCTCGCCGATCCCCTTCTGGGGCTCCGCCGTGTGCCTGCCGCTCGCCGACCGCGAGGACGTGATGGCGATGGTCATGATCGCCAGCGAGAAGAAGGGCGCGTTCCCCAGCCGGCTGGTGGCGGAGATCCTGCCCGCCAAGTCCATGGCCGCCCTGGCCCTGGCGCAGAACCTCCACCGCGCCCACAACGGCCTGGTGGCGGCCCAGCGCCG
>JBBIHL010000553.1:0-2299 GCA_037447075.1 Candidatus Eiseniibacteriota bacterium
CGCGGCAGCGCCCCGACCGCGGCGTCCACGCGCCGGGCGAGCTCGCGGCGCAGGGTCTGGGTGAGCGGGCCGGGGGCCGGGCTCGCAAGCTCGGCAGCCGGCGCGCCCTCCGCCCCGAGCGGGACGTGCTCCCTGGAGAGGTACTTGCCCCGCCGGCGGCGCTTGAGGCACGCCGAGGAGGCGATGCGGAAGATCCAGGCCTGCAGGCTGGCCTCGCCGCGGAAGGAGGGCAGGTAGCGGAACACGTTGAGGAAGGTGTCCTGCAGCACGTCGCGCGCGTCCTCCCGGTGCCCGCACATGCGCAGCCCGAAGCGGAACACGCGGTCGCTGAAGCGGCGGTAGAGCGCGTCGAAGGCCTTGCGGTCGCCGGCGCGGTATTCGCGCAGCAGCCGGCTCTCGGCGGCGTCCTGGATCGCGGCGGTCATCGAGGGGCGGAGCGCGCCGCCCGCGCTAGCGGATGCACAGCTGATAGCCCCGCCAGATCAGCAGCAGCCCGAAGAACTCCATCACGTAGAGCACCTCGGTGTAGCCGAAGCGCGTGAACGAGCCGCCGATGCCGGGCAGGATCGCGCCGATCGCGATCAACGTGTTGCCCACCGCGCGGTCGCGCTGGGTGGGATCGTGGCGGGCCCGCAGCGCCGACACCACCGCGCCGCCGATCAGGAAGATGACGGCGTAGAGGTTGACGAAGGGGCTGAACAGCCGCACCCACGGCCAGGCCATCACCTTGCCGGTGAGCCGGTGCGCCTCCACCAGGTCCGTGTGGACGGGCACGATGCTCACGAAGTAGGACCCCACCGCGATATAGGCCGCCACCACCGCGGTCATGGCGTGCGCCAGGCGGCGGTCCAGGTGGTAGTAGACCGACCCGGTGGCGAGGGGCGCTCCGCCCATGAGCGCCCCGGTGACGTACCACATCCGGAAGATGTGCGGGTTCCACCCGAACAGCGTCACGAAGCTCTCGGTGAAGGTGCCGAGGCCGTAGGTGAAGACGCCGATCGCCCACCACAAGAGGTGCAGGGCGTGCCGGCGCGCCAGGTAGCGGCGCAGGATGGCGGTGGCGAAGATCGCCGAGAGAATCGTGGTGAGGATGGGGATGTAGTGGACGTAGGTCAGCACGCCTCCTCCTTGCGTTTGCGCGGACCGGCTCCCGCGCCGCGTCCGTCGTGCTCACCGGCTGCCCCCGGCCGCCTACTTCTTCGGCGGGGGCGCCATGGTGGGGTCATGGCATTGGATGCACAGCTCCCGATTGGGCTCGTGCGTGAGCAGGCTGGGCTGGTCGCTCGCGTGCGGGCGGTGGCATCCGGTGCAGGTCAGCGTCTCGCCGGTTCGCGGATCCTTGGCCTTGCCTCCCGTGGGGTGGAAGTGCTTGGACATGTCGCGATGGCAGGTCTGGCACAGCTCGGCCTGGGGTTTCTTGAGCAGCCCGGTCCCGTCGGACGAGTGCGCATCGTGGCAGGTCACGCAGCCCTGCTCCAGCGCCTTGTGCTTGACCGACCCTTCGGCGAGCTTGCCGTCGTGGCAACCCAGGCACAGGGCGTCGCCGCCGCGGTCGAGGACCGGGGCGGCAGCGCCCGCGTGCGGGCTGTGGCAGGCCAGGCAGCTCTTCCCGCTGCGGAGCGGCTCGTGGACCTCGGCCTTGGCCAGCCGGGCCTTCACGTCCTCGTGGCAGCCGAAGCACAGCTCGGGCGGCTTCTCGACCAGCGCCGCCGACCCCCGCGCCGTGTGGCAGCTCGCGCACTCGCCCTGCACAAAGGGCAGGTGCGGAGCCGGTCGGATGAGGGCCTTCCCCCCCTTGGGCTGCGCATGCGCGTCGTGGCAGGAGACGCACGAGACCGCCATCAGGTTCATGCCCGGGTGCTTGGCGGCGAGCTCGGGCCTGGTCGGGCCATGGCAGGAACGGCACAGCGCCGAGGCGTCCTTGCGGGTCATGCCCGCGGTTGTCCCGCCGTGGCTGGCGTGACAGGCGAGGCACATGCCCATGGCGACGGGGGCGTGCGGCGCCCCGTCGCGGACGCGCTGGGCCAGCGCGGTGTGACAGCCGCCGCACAGCTCGGCGGCCTTCTTCTTGAGCAGGCCGGCCGCCGCGCCCTGGTGCGGCTCGTGGCAGGCGGCGCACTCGCCGGCCGCCGCCGGCGGATGGCCGTGCGCCAGCGCCGCATCCTTCAGCACACCGGCGTGGCAGGTCACGCACAGGCGCTTGGCCGGCTGGGCTAGCAGGCCCGCGCGATTGGAGGCGTGCGGGCTGTGGCAGGCCACGCAACGGCCTTCCTTCACCGGCGCGTGCACG
Source organism: Candidatus Eiseniibacteriota bacterium (assembly GCA_037447075.1). Classification (GTDB taxonomy): domain Bacteria; phylum Eisenbacteria; class RBG-16-71-46; order RBG-16-71-46; family RBG-16-71-46; genus JBBIHL01. Next base: position 2,291 of record JBBIHL010000553.1, read on the forward strand.
CGCGCCGCG
>JBBIHL010000554.1:0-2295 GCA_037447075.1 Candidatus Eiseniibacteriota bacterium
GCTGCTCCGAGGAGCGTGACACCGCGTCTTGTCCTCCGCCCCCAGGCGGAGGCAGAGCTACTCGACGCCCGTGACTGGTACGAGGAACAGCGCCCTGGCCTTGGCGCAGCCTTTGCGACGGAGGTCGACAAGGTGCTTGCCCGTATCGCCGAGGCTCCTCTCGCCTATCCTCGCGTTCACGGCGAGACGCGGCGCGCGCTCGTGCGACGCTTTCCGTACGCGATCTACTTCCATGGAACGCCAGACCCTCTGTGCCAGGATGAGTGAGACAGTCGCTCCCCCTGAAATTACTGTAGAGGGCGAGACGGGATGACCCCATGGAGGCGCAGGTGGCGGTAGTGGCGGAAGAGGTGCAGGTGGTGGCGAAGCCGCGGCGGCGAACGTACACGGCGGAGTACAAGCGGCGGATCCTCAAGGCGGCCGACGCGTGCACGACGCCGGGGGCGATCGGGGCCCTGCTGCGGCGGGAGGGGTTGTACTCCTCCAACTTGGTGGAGTGGCGCCGGGCCCGGGCGCGCGGGGAGCTGGCGGCCCTGACCCCGAAGAAGCGCGGCCGCAAGCCGACGCCGGTGGATCCCCGCGACCGGCGGATTGCGGAGCTCGAGCGGCAGCTCGTCCAGATGACGGGGCGGGCGGAGCGGGCCGAGGCCCTGGTGGAGGCCCAAAAAAACTTGGCGGCGCTGCTCGGCCGGCCGGGGGCGAGCGCGCAGTCATGATCGCCCTGGTCGAGGAGCGCCACGCCCGGGTCGGGATCGCCCCGCTGTGCGGCGCCTTGGGGCTGGCCCGGGCCACGTTCTACCGGCGGCGGGGCAGCCCGCCGCCGGGCCCACCGGCCCCGCGGCGGCAGCGCCCGCCCCGGCAGGCCCTGACACCGGCCGATCGCGAGCAGGTCTTGGCCGTGCTGCATGACGAGCGGTTCGTCGATCTGCCGCCGGCGCAGGTGTGGGCCCAGCTGCTGGATCAGGGGCAGGTGCCGCCGTGTTCGATCCGCACCATGTACCGGGTACTCGCCGCGCACGCCGAGGTGCGCGAGCGCCGCCATCAGCTCCGGCACCCGGCGTACCGCAAGCCCGAGTTGCTCGCGACCGGGCCCAACCAGGTCTGGAGCTGGGACATCACCAAGCTCCTGGGCCCGGTGAAGTGGACCTACTACTACCTCTACGTGCTGCTCGACATCTTCAGCCGCTACGTCGTCGGCTGGCTGCTGGCCCGCCAGGAGAGTGCCGCGCTGGCCAAGGTGCTCATCGCCGAGAGCTGCGAGCGCCAGCGCATCGGCCCCGACCAGCTCACCATCCATGCCGATCGCGGGCCGGCGATGACCTCGCAGCCGGTGGCGCTGCTGCTCGCCACCCTCGGCGTGGTGCCCTCGCACTCCCGGCCCCAGGTCTCGGACGACAACCCCTTCTCCGAGGCGCAGTTCAAGACCCTCAAGTACCGGCCGGACTTCCCGGCCCGGTTCGGCGCCTACGAGGACGCCGAGGCGTTCTGCCAGCGGTTCTTCCCCTGGTACAACACCGAGCATCGCCATGGGGCCCTCGGCCTGATGACGCCCCACGATATCCACTACGGCCTGGCTGAGGCAAAGTGGCAGCGCCGGGCCGCGGTCCTGCGCGCCGCTTACCATGCGCACCCCGAGCGCTTCCCCCGCGGGGTGCCCGTCCCACCGCCGCTGCCGACGGCGGCGTGGATCAACAAGCCCCCGGCGGCGCTGGCTCTGGCCGCGCCAGAGGGGGGCGGCTCATGATGGCTGCTCAGAAATTCTCGATGTCGACTGGTAGAGTCGAGGCCGAGCGCGGTGGCGTACAGGACCGGCGGCGCCTGCTGCGAGCGGCGTCTTTCGTGGCCGCTCTCGCCGAGAAGTCCATCGCTCCGTCTCTCGTCCCCGCTCATCGAACCGGACGTGACCATTTCGGTCATCCGGCTCTCGGACGGGTTTCACGGGCGGCATGCGCAGGCGCGAGCCGCGGAAGTCGGTCAAGAGCCAGAACGCCCAGTTCCCCGAATACGGCGGTGACGGGGAACTGCCGATAGCCAGGCCCGGCCAGCTTGTGCCGTCGTCGGAGAAAGCGCCGCACCGAATGATACAAATGCAGCTGCACATCGTGGCGCGCCTTCGCCAACGATCCGTAGCAGAAGTACGCCGCCCAGCCCCGCACGGTGCGGTTCAGACGACTCACCCCCTCCGCCCACGGCGCGTGGTTCCCGGGCCGCAGCCCTTTCCGGATCGCCCCCTTGATGGAGGCGATGGCCTTCTTCGAAGGCGGTTGGACCGTTAACACATCTCTTTCTTCAATC
>JBBIHL010000555.1:0-2289 GCA_037447075.1 Candidatus Eiseniibacteriota bacterium
GGCTGCGCCGCGCGGTGGCGGCCCACGCCTTCCCCCGTGCCCTGCGGCTGTCCGTGTCCGCGGGCGTGGCCAGCCTTCCCCGCGCGGCCGGCGACGCCGGGGAGCTGCGTGCCGCGGCCGAGCGCTCCCTGACGCTGGCCAAGAAGGCGGGGCGCAACCGCGTCGGCCCGGCCCCGGCAACGGCTATCCACTGATGGGCGAGCCACCCCGCACCGGTGCCCCGGACACCGCGGCCGGCGCGGCGGAAGCCCCGCGGCTGCTGATCGTCGAAGACGAGCCCGCCATCGTGGACGTCCTCTCCGAGTTCCTGGCCAGCCACGGCTACCGGATCGGCGTCTGCCCGAACGGAGAGGCGGCGGTCGAGCAGCTCCCGCTCTTCAGGCCGGACCTGGTGCTCACCGACATCAACCTGCCCGGCATCTCCGGGCTGGAGGTGATGCGCTTCGCCAAGAGCCTGGACGGCGAGGTGGTGGTGGTGGTGGTGACCGGGAACGCCTCCACCTCCAGCGCCATCGAGGCGCTGCGCCAGGGTGCCTACGACTACCTCACCAAGCCCTTCGAGCTGCTGGAGGTCCACCAGATCATCGAGCGCGGCCTCGCGTCGCGCCAGCTCCAGCAGATGAACCAGAAGCTCGTAGCGGAGCTGCGGCAGGCCAACCAGACCCTGCAGCGCCACGAGGGCGAGCTGCGCGAGAAGGTGGCGCTCGCCACCTGGCAGATGACCACGCTCTACGAGGTGGGCAAGGAGATCTCGGCCAGGCTCGAGCTGGAGCCCCGGCTGCGCATCATCGCCGAGAAGGCGTGCCAGCTCATCGGGGCCCGGGGCTCGGTCGTCTATCTGCGGCATGAGGAGCGCGAGGAGTTCCGCGCGGTCGCGGCCCACGGCCTCGGGTCGCTGCCCGAGGAGCCCGCGGCCAGCTTCTTCGCCGGCGAGGGGATCAACGGGCCGGTCGTCCTCGAGCAGCGGCCGGTGCGCCGGCGCGCGCCTCCCGGCAAGGCCGACCTCGCGCTGCCCGGCTTCGAGCCTGGCTTCTTCTCGCTGATGGCGATGCCGCTCAGCGCCGAGGGCCAGGTGCTGGGGGTGATCGACGTGGTGGACAAGCTCGGCGACTTCAGCGAGGACGACGAGAGCTTCCTCGCCCTGTTCGCCTCGCAGGCCGCCATCGCCATCCTCAACTCGCAGCTGTTCGAGCGCACCAAGAGCCTGGACCGTCTCAAGTCCGAGTTCGTGGCGGTCGTATCGCACGAGATCCGCACGCCGCTCACCTCCATCAAGGGGGCCATCGAGCTGCTCTCGGACCCCCGCTACTTCCAGAACGACGAACAGCAGGCCAAGCTGCTGGCCATCGCGGGCGCCAACAGCGAGCGCCTGCTCCTGCTCATCAACGACATCCTCGACTTCTCCAAGCTGGAGGCCAGCCGACTCCCCATGAACCGCGAGCGCCAGCGGCTGGAGCCGGTCATCCACCAGGCGGTGCACAACCTGCGCACGCTGATCGAGGATCACCGCATCCGCGTGGACACCCGGCTGGCGCCCGAGCTTCCGGACGTGCTGATCGACGCCCACCGCATCACGCAGGTGGTCACCAACCTCCTGTCGAACGCCATCAAGTTCTCCCCCGACGGCGGGACCATCGAGATCGCCGCCGAGCCCTGGCAGGGGCGCGTACGCGTCAGCGTCCGCGACCATGGCGAGGGCATCGCGGCGGGCAACCTCACCAAGCTGTTCCAGCGCTTCTCCCAGCTCGACACCTCCTCCACGCGCCGGGCCGGCGGCACCGGCTTGGGCCTGGTGATCTGTCGCGGGATCGTCGAGCAGCACGACGGGCAGATCTGGGTGGAGAGCGTGGTGGGGGAGGGGAGCGTGTTCCATTTCTCGCTGCCCCCGGCGACCGAGGCGGAGTCCTGGGTCGCGCGCAACGCCCCGGTGGCCGCGGACGACGCGGCGCAATGACCGGCGCCGGTCCCCGCTCCCCGGCCCGGGGCTGCGTACCCCGCGCACTCCGGGCTTGACCGGATGTCGCCGGGTCAATAGCCTGCGCGCGTGGCGGGGGGCGATTCCCGCCTGCCCGCAACCCCAACCCATCCCGCCTGGGCGTCCAGGACGACGCGATCGAGGTCAGGAGGACCCGCATGAGCCCGGTGCGCCGCGCAGCCCTTTTCGCGCTGGTGGCGGGCACGCTCGGCGCCGTCCTCGCTCCCGCGGCCTGGATGCCCTACCGCGCGCGGCTCGACCTGGAGGCGCCCGCGCCCCCGCTGGGTTCCGAGGAGCGAGAGGCGTTCAGGCGC
>JBBIHL010000556.1:0-2274 GCA_037447075.1 Candidatus Eiseniibacteriota bacterium
AGCGATCGGGCAGCCCGCGCGCGCCGCACTGCGGGCAGGTCCGGGCCGGCGCCCCCCAGGTGAACTCCGGGGCCTCGTCCCGGGCCGCGCGCTCGCGCAGCTGGGCGTAGCGGGCGGCGCGCTTCTCCACGAAGGCGTTCATGCCCTCCACCGGCTCGGCGCACGCGTAGTGGAGCGCCAGCCACTCGCGGGCGTGGCCGATGGTGTTGTGCCACGCCAGGTTCTTGAAGAAGTTGACCTGCTCCTTGGTGTAGCGCGTGCACTCGGGGAAGGACTCGAGCAGCGCCGCCGCCAGCTCGTCCACCGCCTGGTCCAGGCGCTCGAGCGAGATCGCGTAGCCCTCGCGGCCCTCCTGGGCCGCGCGGATCTGCTCGTCGGTGGCCGGCTCGACGAACGCCCCCTGCAAGGTGACCGAAGGCGCCACCCGGTTGGTGAGCCCCCATTCCAGCGCCCGGCGGGCCGGCACCGGACGGTTGAGCAGGAGCATCTCCCGCGCGCGCTTGTCGCTCAGGTGGAGCGGCAGCCACTGGGTGGCCCCGCCGCAGGCCACGCTGCCCACGTGGGTGCCCACCTGGCGCAGGTAGGCGTGCTCGGCCATCACCGAGAGGTCGCAGGCCAGGTGCGACTCGTTTCCGCCCCCCACCGCCATCCCGTTCACCCGGGCGATCGTGGGCTTGCCCGAGTCGAGGATGGCCTCCAGGTAGGCGCGGAACAGCCCCATGTACTTCCAGTAGTCGCGCGGGCGCTGGACGTATTCCTCGTTGTACTCCTTGACGTCGCCGCCCGTGCAGAAGGCGCGGTCGCCGGCGCCGGTGAGCACGATCACGCCCACCGCGTCGTCCAGGGCGGCGTCGCGCAGGGCCGCGGCCAGCTCCTCGAGCGTGCGGGTGGAATAGGCGTTGTAGCGCTGCGGGCGGTTGATGGTCACGCGCGCGACGCGGTCGCGCTTCTCGTAGAGCACCTCGGTGAGCCCGAGGGCGTCGGCCGGCTTGGAGCGGAAGTGGCGCATGGGTTCCTCCTAGTGAAGCGTGGAGGGGCGCGCGCGCCGCCCGCTGCGCGGGGGCGCGAGCGCTCGCAGGAAGAGGTCGGCGAAGTGGGCGCCGATGGTGTCGGCGCCCGCCTCGCCGTGTTCCCGGTACCACTGGGCGATCCAGTTGATCGCACCCAGGATGGCGAAGGCGGTGAGCTTGACGTCCACCGGGCGGAAGCGGCCCTGCTGCACGCCGCGCCGCAGCACCTCGCGCAGCATGGCCTCGTAGCGGTCGCGACGGCGGACCACGTCCTGCAGCCGCGGCCCGCTCAAGGCGCCCAGCTCCAGCGCCAGCGCGGTCCCGTGGAACTCGTGGACCATGATCCGCACGTGCTGGACGATGAGCTCGCGCAGGGCCTGGTCGGGCCGGGCGTGGCGGCGCCGCACCCCCCCCGCCACGGCCAGGATGTGATCCAGGGCGCGCACGTGGCAGCGGTGCAGGATCTCTTCCTTGTCGGGGAAGTAGTAGTAGAGGCTGCCCTTGGTGCGCTGCAGGGCGCGCCCGATGTCCTGCATGGAGGTGCCGGCGAAGCCCTTCTGCCGGAAGGCAGCGACCGCGATGTCCAAGATCTGATCGCGCCGGGCCAGGAACCTGGGCCCGCTCTTGGCGCGCGACTCCTTGCGGGAACCGGGCATGTCCGTCCGCGCCCCGTGGGGAGAGGGCGCCCTCGACCGGATTTGAACGGTCGTTCAATATTTGACCGCACGGTCAAATTCTGTCAACCTGTTTTTTCGGCAGGCGGGGCGGCGCCCTGAAGGGCGCGGCGCGGCGGCCGGTCCGGCGCCCCGGGACCCGCCCCGCCCGCCACGGGAGGCCCGCCATGGAAACGGCCTGGATCCTGGAGCCGCGGCGCACGCCCTTCACCCGGGCGGGCAAGGGGGCGCTGGCCGCGGCGCGCCCGGACGACCTGCTGGCCGACCTGTTCCGCCACCTGCTGGCGGGGCTGCCCGCCGGCGCCCTGGAGCGCCTCGACGAGGTGGTGGTGGGCTGCGCCTATCCGGAGGCCGAACAGGGCCGCAACGCCGGCCGGCTGGTCGCGCTCAACGCCGGGGTGCCCGACCGGGTGCCGGCCATGACCCTCTCGCGCATGTGCGCGAGCAGCCTGGAGGCCACCGCGGTGGCCTGCGCCAAGGTGCGGCTCGGGGAGGCCTCGCTCGCGCTGGTGGGGGGCATGGAGAGCATGACCCGCATCCCGATGGGCGGCGTGAAGCCCTCCCCCAACCCGCGGCTGCAGGAGTCGCGC
>JBBIHL010000557.1:0-2274 GCA_037447075.1 Candidatus Eiseniibacteriota bacterium
CCGCGCCCGCGTCCCCGAGCCCGCCGGCTCCGGCCAAGGCGACGGTCCAGCCCGGCACGACGTCCGGGAAGGCGACCGTCCAGCCCGGCACGTCGTTCAGGCCGGCGCCCCGGCCCTCGCTGCTGGCCAACGCGGCGGCACTCGAACGCACCTACACCTACCAGTACAACGCGCTGGGGAGGCGGGATCCGTTCAAGTCGCTCGCCACCGGCGACTTCATTGGCGTGGACGTGGGCGGGAACGCGCCGCCCGACCTGGGCAGCATCCGGGTGGTCGGAATCGTCTGGGGTGACGCGGACCGCTTCGCGCTGGCGGAGGACTCCCGGGGCAACAGCTTCGTGCTCCGCCAGGGTGACAAGGTGATGAACGGCTACGTGGAGGGGATCCGTCGAGACGCCGTGCTGATCCGCTCGGTGTCCGACACCGAGCAGCAGACGGTGACGCTGCCGCTCCAGGCGAAGGGAGAATCCAATGCGAATCGCTAGGTACCTCGTGTTCGGCGTCCTGCTGGTGATGGTCGTGGTCGGGCCGCCCGGGGCGGCGTGGGCGCAGCGCCCGTCGGCCCAGGCGCAGGTCGGCCTGGTGCGGACCGGCGCCGGCACGTTCACGATCGACGTCGAGAACGCCGACCTCGGCACCGTCATCCGCGCCATCTCGGAGTTCAGCGGCCGCAACATCATCATGGGCAAGGAGGTCAAGGGCCGCGTGACCGTGAGCCTGCGCAACGTGGGCTGGGCGGAGGCGCTGCGCACCGTGCTGCGGGCCAGCGACTACGACTACGTGGAGGAGGGCGGCATCCTCCGGGTGGACGACGAGACCCGCCTGCGCAACGAGGAGGTGGAGCGCCAGACCGCGAACGCCAAGGCCATGGAGCTGGTGCCGCTCGAGACCCGCATCGTCAAGATCAACTACGCCAACGCGCGCGAGCTGCAGACCGCGCTGGCGAGCAGCCTGACCAAGCGCGGTCACATCGAGGTGGACGCCCGCACCAATTCGCTGATCGTCAGCGACCTGTCGAGCGTCGCCGAGCGGATCGAGAAGATGGCCCTCGACCTCGACGCCACCACGCCGCAGATCGAGATCACCGCCAAGCTCGTGGACGTGGACGTCGAGGCGCTTCGCGACCTGGGCATCGAGTGGAACGTCGGCCCCACCGACGGAGCCAACGCCGAGTTCTTCGAGCGCACCGGACCCAATCCGCCCGACTTCCTGCACCCCGGCGATGACCAGGAGAACGCGCTCGGGGCCGAGCACAACACCGGCATCGCCGACCCGGCGACGCGCATCACCTACGGCATCTCGAAGAGCTGGGGCTTCGTCGAGGCCCAGCTCCAGGTGCTGGAGCAGAACCGCAAGGCCAACATCATCTCCAACCCGCGCATCACCACCGTGGACAACCGCGAAGCCAAGATCCTGGTGGGGCAGAAGATCCCCCTCATCGTCCAGGACGTCGCGGGCAACCCGGTCTCGCAGCTGCAGACCATCGGCATCCAGCTCAAGGTCACGCCGCACCTGACCCAGGACAAGCGCATCATCATGGACCTCCATCCCGAGGTCAGCGACCTGTCCACGCAGAGCACGGTGCAGGGCGGCGTCATCATCAACACCAGCGAGGCCGACACCCGGGTGATGGTGGACGACGGCCAGACTGCGGTGATCGGCGGCCTCATCCGCACCAACGAGAGCTCGGTGCGGCGCGGGGTGCCGCTGCTCAAGGACGTCCCCCTGATCGGGAACCTGTTCCGCTCCAACAGCACGATCCGCCAGAACCGCGAGCTGATCATCTTCGTCACGCCGCGCCTGGTGACCGACCTGGCGCAGAAGTAACCCCCGCTCCCTTCGCCTGCGGCGCCCCGGTCCTCTCCGGACCGGGGCGCCGCGCTTGCGGGGCGCGGCTGTCGGCCGCCGCCCACGCTGTGCTACCGTCGCGGCGTGGCCACTCCCCTGCACCGTCCGGTGGCGCTCGTGGGCCTGATGGGGGCCGGGAAGTCCGCGGTCGCCCGCGCGCTGGCCGGCCGTCGGGGCGAGCCGATGGCGGACCTCGACGAGGTGGTCGAGACCGGCGAGGGCTGCTCCCTGGCCGAGCTGTTCGCGCGCCGCGGCGAAGCCTACTTCCGCCGGCGCGAGTCCGAGGCGTTGCGCCGGCTGCTGGACGGGCGCGTCCGGTGGCTCGCCTGCGGGGGCGGCGTGGTGCTCGACGCCGGCAACCGGGCGCTGCTGCGCGAGCGTTGCGAGGTCGTCTGGCTGCAGGTTCCGCCGCGCGAGGCCCTGCGC
>JBBIHL010000558.1:0-2274 GCA_037447075.1 Candidatus Eiseniibacteriota bacterium
AGGCCGGCAGGGGGTCAAGCGTGTCGGGGAAGTAGCTGGAGAGGTGGGCGGGGGCGATGAGCAGGCCGCCGTGGCGCAGCGCAGTCCACCAGGTGTGGGAGTCGTGGCGGGTCGTTGCCTCAGGCACGCTCGACCTCCGAGCAACTCATGGTTGCCCCTCCGGCAGCCGGATCTCCACCGCCACGGGGAACACCTGCGCCGCGCCGCGCAGGGCGTAGCGCCTGGGGAGCAGGCGTTCCAGCACCCGCTCGCGCTCGCGCGTGAGCTGGGCGCGGAGCGATTCGTAGTGGGCCCGGCGGCGGCGGACCTCCGCCTCCTTCTCCTCGATCGAGCGTTGGATCTCGTCCACGCGGCGCTCGGGGTCGAAGAGGCGCCCCTGCGCCTCTTCGGCGCGAAGCTCGGCGATTTCCCGCTCCAGCTTCTGCGTGGTCGTCTCCTCGATGAGCCTCGACAGCTCGGCCTGGCGCTGCTGGAAGCGCTCGACCTCGCGGCCTCTCTCGAGCTCGAACTCGCCCGCCAGCACCTCCGTGAGTCGGTCGGTGAGCCGCCGCGCCATGCCACCGATCAGCCCGCGCACCTCCGGCTGGACCTCGTCCCACACCGCGCGGGCGCGCCGCACTTCCGCTTCGGAGGGCGCTTCGGACCCGCCGCGCAGCTCGCGGGCCGGCAGGTGCGGCAGCGGCTCGCCGAGGGCTCCGTCCTTGACCGGCAGGCGCACGGTGCGCACCCAGTGGTGGAAGGTCTCGCGCAGCTCGTTCACCGCCATCTCCTCCACCGTGAGCAGCACCAGCGCGTCGGCTCCCGGGGGCACGCCGCCGCGCCGCACGGTCCAGCGCGACTTCTCGACCGCGCCCCCCGCGCCCGGAAACCGCATGCGCGCGAACCAGGCCAGCGCGTGGTGGAAGAGCGGGTGGCCAAGATGCAGCAGCACGGTGTCGGGCTCGGGGCGGAACACCAGCCGCCCCCCGATGTCGCGCACCAGGCGCCCGGGGTCGAAGACCACCTGCCGCATGGCCCCCGTGCGCCCGCGGCGGTCCGGCGTGCGCAGGGTGTCCTCGACCAGCGCCGTCCAGATGGCCGGCACCTGGTGCCCGACCCGGAAGCGCCCGCGGCCATCGGGCCCGACCAAACCCGGCTCTCCGTCTCCCAGGGCCAGATCCAGCGTCTCGCGCAGAGTCTCCGGGTCCAGGTCCACCTCGGCGGCCAGCGCGCGCAGGCGGCCGAGCTGCTCGGTGCCCGGGTCCTCGCCGCGCGCCCGCGGCACCTCGGCGCGGCCCCGCGCCGCCTTCAACTGCTCGTCGAGCGCGCGCTTGAGCGGCTCGGCGTCCTCGCCGAGGACCAGCCGCCGCTCCAGCGCCGCGTCGAACACCTCGCCGGTCGAGCCCAGGTCCTCGCGGATGGTGTGCACCTTGCCCACCACGTAGGCCAGGAAGTCGAGGTCGGCGTCGTCGTCGGTGACGAAGTGGAACACGGTGACGTCGCGCGCCTGGCCGTGGCGGTCCAGGCGTCCGTTGCGCTGCTCGAGCCGGGCGGGGTTCCACGGCACGTCGTAATGGAGCAGCAGCCGGGCAGTCTCCTGCAGGTTCAGGCCCTCGGCCGCCGCGTCGGTGGCCACCAGGATGCGCACCGGGTCGGTGGGGTCGTTGAAGGCCCGCTTGATCTCGTCGCGGTCCTCGTCGTCCATGCCGCCGAACAGCACCCGCACACAGCCGTCCTGCGGGAAGCGGGCGTGAAGGCGGCGCTCCAGGTAGTCGAGCGTGGTCTTGAACTCGGTGAAGACCACCAGTCGCTCGTCGTCGCCGAAGCTTCCACGAGCGAGGAGGCGGCTCTCGATCGTGGCCAGGAGCGCCTCCCAGCGCGAGTCCTCCACCGGGTCGAGGGACACCGGGTCCTCGCCGGCGAGGCCGAGCGCCGCGAGCGCCTCGTCCATCGCCGTCATCTCGCCGGCCAGCCGCTCGGCGTGGGGTTTGAGCCAGGCCCCCACCACCGTGGCGGCATGCCGCGCACGCCCTTCGATCTCCCTGTCGTTCGCCTGCTCCTCGCGGGTGGCCCGCTCGGCCGCGCGCACTTCCTCGACCCGTGCCGCGTCCTCGGAGGCGACCCCGGCCCGGTAGCGCCGCCAGGTGTCCGCGAACGCCACCGGGCAGGAAAGCAGGCGCTTGTTCAGCACCTCGATGGCGAACGATCCCGCCAGCCGCTCGCCCCGGCGCGAACCCGCCACCAGCGAGCGCACCCGGGCGCGGGCGAAGACATCGCCTCCGGACCACACGGCGA
>JBBIHL010000559.1:0-2270 GCA_037447075.1 Candidatus Eiseniibacteriota bacterium
GCCCACGCCCCTTCAAGAGATCCTCTTCTTTCTCGGCCACCAAGCCGCCGAGGACTTCGTCGATGTCGTGCTGCTTGCGGTGCACGGCCGCGGCGTGGGAGCGTTGAAGCTGCTGCGCCCGCTCTACGAGCGCTACCGTTCCCCGCTCGCCCACGAGCCCGCCGGCCACCTGCACAACGTCTACGTCCACATCGCGGCCAGCATGGGAGTCGTGGGGCTCGCCGCCTTCGCGCTCCTGGTGGGCTCGCTGTTCCGCTGCGCCACGGCCGGCCTGCGCCCGCGCTCGCGCGGGCTCGGGCCCGCGGTGCGGCTGGGCGTGGCGGCGGCGCTCGCCGCCTTCCTGGTGGCGGGGATGTTCGAGTGGAACTTCGGCGACGAGGAGCTGCTCTGCCTGCTCTACACGCTGGCCGGCATCGCGTGGGCGGCGCGCGCGTGGGAAGCGCCCGCCTCGGCGGCGTCGCGAGCCGCATCGTGAGGGTCGCGCTCGTCCACGACTGGCTGACGGGCATGCGCGGCGGCGAGCGCGTGCTCGAGCGCGTCTGCCGCCGGTTGCCGGAAGCCCCCATCCACACGTTGCTGTGGAACCGGGGCTCCGTCGCACCCGAGATCGAGTCGCACACGATCCGCACCTCGTTCATCCAGCACCTGCCGGGAGCGGCGCGCCACTACCGCTGGTACCTGCCGCTCTTCCCGCGGGCCGTGGAGGGGTTCGACCTCGGCGGCTTCGACGCCGTGCTCTCCTTCAGCCACTGCGCCGCCAAGGGAGCGCGCGCTCCGGAAGGTGTCTTCCACTTGAGCTACGTGTTCACACCCATGCGCTACATCTGGGAGCTGGAGGAGCAGTACTTCCCCCCCGGGCGCTTCCCCTGGCCGGTGTCCCGCTACGTGCGGCGCGCGTGCGCCCGACTGCGCGAGTGGGACGTGCGGACCAGCAGGGGCCCGCATGCGATGATCGCGATCTCCGGCCACGTGGCGGCGCGCATCGCCCGCCACTACGGGCGCGAGGCCGAGGTGATCTACCCGCCGGTGGAGCTGCCGCGCTTCGCGCCGGGCGATGGCCCGGGCGACTACTACCTGCTCGCGGGGGCCATGGCGCCCTACAAGCGCGCCGACCTCGCCCTGGAGGCCTGCCGACGGCTGGGGCGGAGGCTGGTGGTGGTGGGCACCGGCCAGGAGGAGGGGGCGCTGCGGCGCAGCGCGCGCGGCGACGCGGAGTTCAGGGGCTGGGTGGCCGACCAAGAGATGCCCGCGCTCTACCGCGGCGCGCGCGCGCTGCTCTTCCCCGGCGAGGAGGACTTCGGGATCGTGCCGGTGGAGGCGATGGCGAGCGGCTGCCCGGTGGTGGCCTTCGGCCGCGGCGGGGTCCTGGAGACGGTGGGACGGGGAGCGGACGCCGATGCGCTGGCAAGCGTGGCGCGCGGGGGCGCCGCGCCCGCGCCGGGCGGCGTGCTGTTCGGCACCCAGAGCGTGGAAGGGCTGTTGGAGGCCATGCGGCTGCGCGAGCGGTACGACTTCGACCCCCGCGCCCTGGCGGCGCTCGCGCGACCGTTCGCCGCCGAGGAGTTCGACCGGCGGTTCTTCGCGGCGTTCGAGCGCGGCTACGAGGAGTGGCGGGGGGGGTGGAGAGGTAGGTAGCTCGGCCGCCCCGTGGGGTATCGGGCGAGAACTCGCAGCCGCCCGATCAGTTCCGCACCACGATCTTCCGCATGGCGGTTGCGCCGCCTCACTCAAGCCGGGGGCCACGCCGGAGCCGCGGTGCCGGGAGAAGCACCGAGTGACCCTGACGGCACCGAATCCGGAAAGCCCGTGAGCATGGAAGTTGCCGCCCGCAACTCGTTGAGCAGCGCGCGACGGATCCGTTCCCAAACCCCGGCCTCCTGCCAGTCGTGCAGGCGGCGCCAGCACGTCATCCCCGAGCCGCAGCCCATCTCCTGCGGCAGCGACTCCCAGAGAATCCCGGACCGCAGCACGAACAGGATGCCGGTCAGCGCGGCGCGGTGGGGGATGGGCTTGCGGCCGGGGTATCGCCGCCGCCGCCGCTTGGCTGGGGGTAACAGCGGTTGGATCCGTTCCCACAGCGCCTCATCCAGGATTGGCTTGGCCATCGTCGGACCTCCTTGTCCGGCGGCCTACTCTACTCCTAACCGTCCATCCGTCCACTCATTCTGATAGGAGCTCTTAGTCTAGCCGCCATTACTACTGGACGGTCTCACCGTTCGATGCTCTCGCCGTAGTCCAAACCGCGATGGCATGTCCGGATCAACAAAAGT
>JBBIHL010000560.1:0-2254 GCA_037447075.1 Candidatus Eiseniibacteriota bacterium
GATCATCCGCTCGAGTACGCCAACTTCGAGGGTGTGATCCCGGCCGGGAACTACGGCGCCGGCTCGGTGATCGTGTGGGACCGCGGCACCTACGGCTCGTTCAAGCCCGAGGACCTCCGCGAGCAGTACGCCCGCGGCAAGCTCGAGCTGGAGCTGTTCGGGCACAAGCTCGGCGGCCGCTGGACGCTGGTGCGGATGAGCCGGAGCGAGAAGGACTGGCTGCTGCTCAAGAAGGCGGACGGCGCCGCCTCGGACCAGGACGCGCTCGAGCGCTGGCCGCGCTCGGTGATCTCGGGGCTCACCGTACAGGAGATGCGCGACGTGCCCGCCTGGCTGGCCGCAGTCCGCGCCCGGCTGGCCGGGCTGCGCGCTCCGCGGGCGGAGCTGCGCGCCGACCGGGTGCAGCACATGCTCGCCACCCCGGCCGGCAAGCCCTTCTCGCGGGCCGGCTGGGTGTTCGAGATCAAGTACGACGGCGTGCGCGTGGTCGCCGAGCGCCGCGGCGAGGAGGTGCGGATGCTGGGGCGCAGCGGCGAGGACATCACCGCCCGCTATCCCGAGATCGCCGCGGCGCTGCAGGGGCTCGCCGTCGAGCGGTTCGTGCTGGACGGCGAGATCGTGGCCTACGACGGGTCGGGACGGCCGAGCTTCGGCCGCCTGCAGAAGCGCATGCTGCTCTCGCGCCCGCGCGACGTCGCCGCCGCCATGGCCCGGGTGCCGGTGCGCGCGGTGTTCTTCGACTGCCTGGCGCTGGAAGGCCACGACCTGCGCGGGCTCCGGCTGCTCGACCGCAAGGAGTGCCTCGCGCGCATCCTGCCCCCGGCGGGCGTCGTACAGGCCGGCGACCACGTGGCGGAGCACGGCGAGGCGTTCTTCGAGGCCGCTTCCGAGATGGGGCTCGAAGGGATGATCGCCAAGCGCGCGGACAGCCACTACACCGGCAGGCGGTCACCGGACTGGGTCAAGGTGAAGTGCCAGCGCCGGCAGGAGTTCGTGATCGGGGGCTACACCGAGCCGCGCGGCGGCGGCCGTCGCTTCGGCGCGCTCCACGTGGGGCTCTACGAGGGCGACCGGCTCCGGCACGTGACCCGCGTCGGCAGCGGGTTCGACGCGGCCATGCAGGACCACCTCTGGCAGCAGCTCCAGCCGCTGCACCGCGCCGAGTCGCCCTTCGGCCCCTCCGGCCCCGAAGGGCGCGGCAACCACTGGGTGGAGCCCAGGCTGGTGTGCGAGGTGCGCTTCACCGAGTGGACCACCGACGGCGGCCTGCGCCACCCGATCTTCATCGGCCTGCGCGCCGACCGCAAGCCCCAGGACTGCCGCCGCGAGACCGAGACGGAGGACGGCCCGGACGCGTCCGTGGAGGCCGCGCAGGCCGGCGGGCCGGCTCCCGAGCCCGAGCCGGAGCCGCGCGTGGTCCGCCTCTCCAACCTGCGCAAGGTGTTCTGGCCGGACGAGGGCTACACCAAGGGCGACCTCGTCGCCTACTACGACGCCGTCGCCCCGCTCCTGCTGCCCTACCTCCGCGACCGGCCCATCGTGCTCACCCGCTACCCCGACGGCATCAAGGGCAAGTCGTTCTTCCAGAAGGACGCGCCGGTCTACGTGCCCGACTGGGTGCGCACCGAGTCGGTCTACTCCAAGGACTCCGAGCGCGAGATCCGCTACTTCGTGCTGGACGACGTGGAGTCCTTGCGCTACGTGGCCAACCTGGGGACCATCCCGATCCACATGTGGAGCGCCCGGTCCGGCTCGCTCGAGCGCCCCGACTGGCTGGTGCTGGACCTGGACCCCAAGGGCGCCCCGTTCGCGCACGTGATCGAGGTGGCGCACGCCCTGCGCGGGCTGCTCGAGGAGCTGGAGCTGCCGAGCCATGTGAAGACCTCGGGCGCCACCGGGCTGCACCTCCTGATCCCGCTCGGGCGCCGCTACACCCACGAGGAGTGCAAGACCTTCGCCCGCCTGCTCGCCGCGCTGGGGCTGGAGGCCAAGCCCGAGATCGCGACGTTGGCGCGTCCCCTCCACGCCCGGGGCGGCAAGGTCTACATCGACTGGGGGCAGAACGGGCACGGCAACACCATCGTCGCCCCCTACTCGCTGCGTCCCCTGCCAGGTGCTCCGGCCTCGTGCCCCTTGAAGTGGAGCGAGGTGAACCGGCGGCTCGACCCCGCGCGCTTCAACCTGCGCACGTTGCCCAAACGGTTCGAGAAGATGGATGATCCGCTGGTGGGGGTGATGGGGGAGGGCGTGGACA
>JBBIHL010000561.1:0-2254 GCA_037447075.1 Candidatus Eiseniibacteriota bacterium
CCTGCTTCCGCTCCTGCTGATCGAGCGGCGGCGCGGACGCCTGGTGGATACCATCCGGCCCGCACGGCAGACGCACCGCCAGCCTCCCCCACGGAAGCCCGGCGCTCCCCGCCCCGCCTGAGCGCCGTGGCGCGACGCGGGGCTATCTGGCGGTGCGCGATCCAGCCGCCGCCCGGTACGGCCAGCCCGGCCTGTGAGCGCCCGGGATTGACAAGGGCTACCTGCTACGGTAACGTATCCTGGTGGCGAAGGTTCGGCGTGGTGGCTATGTGTTCATCACCTGGAGGGGGGACCACACCCCTCGGCATGTGCATGTCTATCGCGAGGGCAGGTTCATCGTGAAGCGGGACCTTGAGAACCGTAGGGCGATGAAAGGCAAAATCTCGCACCGGCTGATCGAGCTCATCGACGAGCCGCTATCCGAGGGACGGCTATGAAGATCAAAACGGTCGCGGGGAACAACCGAAGAAAGGTCTTTGAGGTCAAGACCGCGACCAGGACCTGGGTCCTTCCGTACGCCAAGCTGGATCCCCGGCCAACCCTCCAGGATCCTCTGGCAACGGTATTCGTGGCCCCCGAGCTGGGCCGGGAAGGCTTCACGTATGTCCTGAGATCGGGTCGCGAGGGAACGGTACACATCTACCAGGTCCTGGAATACAACCAGGATCCGGGGTATCTGCGGGACGCACTCCTGTATAAACTCACCCTCAAGGCCCAGGAGCGGGTCAAGGCCACCCCCCTCTCGAAGCGGGAGATCATCCGCCGGCTGGGAACATCCGCGACCCAATTCTACCGCCTCCTGGACCAAACCAACTATGCGAAGACCATAGACCAACTGCTGTGCCTGCTTCAGGTTCTGGACTGCCATGTCGATCTCGTCGTGCGCGCCAACAGCGCGCGGGCGCGGAGAGCTGCCTGACGGGCCCTCTGCGGCTGAGGCGCGGCGCCCGGAACGGGAAGGGTAGCCCGTGCTCGAGCCCGTCGAGAACTTCTCGGGCCTCTTGCGCCAGGCCGTTGCCGGGGCCCGTGCATCTGGTCTAAATTGGCTGGCCCGCGAGGTCGAGACTTCGGCATCCGCGGCGTACACGACGTCATCGGAGTATCTCGGCGAGGTCGGGCAAGCCAGTATCGCCTTTCTTCGCGCCGGCGGTCCTGCGGTTCCTCCCTCGGTCGCGGGGAAACTTCATGCCTGCCCCGCCCAGATCAACCGCGTGTGGCCCGAGCTGCGTCCCTGACAGGAGTCCTGTGGGCTCACCGGGCAAACAAGGCACCCGCGAGACCCAGCATTGCGACGATGGCACCCTGGTCCAGGAGCGCTTCTTTCGGGGGAAACCCGGCGAGGAATTCTCATGAGGAAGAAACACCCGGGGGGCGGCGGCGGCGAGCCGTGGCGAGGACGCTGACGAGCTGACGAAGGCGGAGCTGCGGGAGCTGCGCCGGCGGATGGCCGACGCGCGGGACCCGGTTCGCTATTTGATCGTCTCGGATTTGGGCCCGCGCTTCAAGCGGTACTACAACGTGAGCGACCATGTGTACGTGATGCATGAGCCGGCGCACGGGACGCTCTTCAAGCGACGCCGGGCGGCCGTCGCCGTGGGAAAGCTGCTCGGGCCGGGGAAACGGATCCTTCGCTGCAGGACCATCCGCCGCGCGGACGGCGTCCGGGTCCCGGTCCTCAGGGGCGCACCGCGGCGCCGGAAGGCTCGGCGCTGAGGTCCGCCATGGGGGAGACGCGGGTCGATCTGCTCCACATGCTGGAGAACCTGCGCGACGCCTATCCGGCAGCGCTGGAGGAGAGCATCCTCACCGAGATGGTAGCCAACGCGCTGGACTCCAAGGCGGGCCACATCCGCATCGTCGCCGACCCGGCGGCGGCCACCCTCACCATCGTGGACGATGGCATGGGGATGCAGCGCCGCGAGCTGGCCCGCTACCACGATCTGGCGGCCAGCAGCAAGGTGCGCGGCCAGGGCATCGGCTTCGCCGGGGTGGGCATCAAGCTGGGCCTCCTGGCCTGCGAGGAGGTGGTGACGGAGACCCGCCGGGGCAAGACCCACGTGGCCACCCGCTGGCACCTGGCCTCGCGGCATCGCGCCCCCTGGAAATGGACGGAGCCGCCCGGCCTGGTGGCCGAGCGGGGGACCGCCGTCCGCCTGCGCCTGCGCAACACCCTCTCTCCCCTGCTGGATCCGGGCTTCCTCGAGGCGACGGTGCGCCGCCAGTACCATCCGCTCTTCGATCACGCCTTCGACAC
>JBBIHL010000562.1:0-2241 GCA_037447075.1 Candidatus Eiseniibacteriota bacterium
GGACCGGCGTGGCCTGTCCCGCGGGGGTCGCCGGCGCCGGCTGACGCAGGCCGGCGCGCCCGCGTCAGATCCTATGAAGGGAGTGAAGAGACGAGAGCGGGCCGCGGCTGGTAAGCTCCGTTGACCCTTGTTCAGGCAAACGAGGAGAAAGGAGCGACCGATGACCAGAGCGACCCGCAGCGTCGAGTATACCGGAGGAACGCCGCAGGTGCTGTACCTGGCCTTCGAGCTGGCAGTCGAGGAGTGGAAGCTGGGGTTCACGACCCACCTCGGCGCCAAGCCGCGCCTGCGGGTCATGCCGGCGCGGGACGTGGGCCGGCTGGCGCGGGAGATCGCGGAGGCGAAGAAATGGTACGGGTTGACGGCGTCGGCCGCGGTGCGGAGCTGCTACGAAGCCGGGCGGGATGGCTTCTGGTTGCATCGGCACTTGACGGCGGCCGGGGTCGACAACCGGGTCGTGGACTCGGCCAGCATTGAGGTGAACCGGCGGCTGCGGGGGGCGAAGTCGGATCGGCTGGACGCACGCAAGCTGCTGGGGATGCTGGTGCGCTTCCACGCGGGGGAGCCGAAGGTGTGGAGCGTGGGGCGGGTACCGACGGTGGAGGAAGAAGACCGGCGGCAGCTGCATCGAGAGCTGCGGACGCTGAAGAAGGAACGGACCCGGGTGACGAACCGGGTCAAGGGGTTGCTGGCGAATCAGGGGATCCGGCTCCCGAAGGGCGCCGACGTCAGCACCGCCCTCGACACGCTGCGCCTCTGGGACGGCGCGCCCCTGCCGCCCGGGCTGCGGGCCCGCCTGCGACGAGAGTGGGAGCATGCGCAGTTCCTGCACGGGAAGATCCTGGAGTTGGAACGGGAGCGCCAGCGGGCGATCGCGCACGGGCACGGCCCCGCCGTCGAGAAGGTCCGGCAACTGCTCCGCCTGCGGGCGATCGGGCCGAGTGGAGCGTGGGTCTACGTGAACGAGTTCTTCGGCTGGCGGCGGTTTCGGACCCGCAAGGAGGTGGGAGCGGCGGCGGGGCTCACGCCCACGCCCTACCAGAGCGGCGAGGAGAGCCGGGAGCAGGGGATCAGCAAGGCGGGGAGCCGACACATTCGGGCGGTCGCCATCGAGATGGCCTGGTGCTGGCTGCGGTACCAGCCGCGGAGCCGGCTGAGCCGGTGGTACCAGGCCCGCTTCGGGCGCGGCGGGGCGCGCGCCCGCAAGGTGGGCATTGTGGCGCTGGCCCGGAAGCTGCTCATTGAGCTGTGGCGGTTCCTGGAGCATGGTGTGATCCCCGACGGCGCCCGGCTGAAGGCGGCATAAGTCGATCGAGCCCGTCTCGAGGGAGAGTAACGGTCCTGAGCGGAGTGCGAAGCTGGTGGAAGGCGCTCGGTGTGTCGCCGGGCCGGAGACACCGGCCGCGCGTTAGAAGGGGCGCTCTTCCCCCGGGCGTGCCGGATTCGCCGCGGGGCGAATACAGGATGAGGTGCCTGGCCACGTGTGGCCAGCACGGATAGAAGGTCGTTCGAGGCCCTCCACGGCCTCGACGCATGAGGCAGGCCGCCAGCGATACGCACTGAGCGGGACCTATCCGGCGAGCGAGGTCGTCAGCGCAGCTTGACAGCGGACCCTTCATAGAAGGGCGAGCCCGGCGTGCGGAGGCGGGCCGCCTCGTCGAAGGGGCCCGAGATGCGCAGCACCTCGTTGACGGGCCACGCGCCGGCGTTGATCGTGACCACGAAGAGATCCCCCGCGATCCCGGCCCGGCGCGTCTCCGGCGTGTCCGGGGCGAACACGAGCGCCCGGGGCGCGTCGCCGCCCGTGTAGGTCGCGAAGGGCACGCGCTGCCCCGCGGCCGTGAGGACGAAGACCTCGGGCCCGTGCCGGTCGGCCACGAAGAGGTGCCCGCCCGGGCTGACCGCGATGCCGGCGGGGATCGGCCCCCGCAGGACGAGCGACGGCGGCCCGTCGCGGGGCACGCGCCAGATCTCCCCCGGCCCCGTCTGCCAGGGCGCCTCCGCGTTCCCGTCGGCGCCCACCCACAGCGTGTCCTCGCGATCGATGGCCAGCACGCGCGGCCGCCGCGCAGCGACATAGGCGGGGTCCACGGGCCGGCCCGACGGGTCGAGCCGGAGGACGACCCCGGCGTCCCGGTCGGCGACGTAGATGTGCCCCCGCGAGTCCACGGCCACCGCCTCCGGCTGGCGGAGGAGCGGCGCCACGCCCGCCGGCGGCGTCCCGCCCGCCAGGAGCTGGGC
>JBBIHL010000563.1:0-2239 GCA_037447075.1 Candidatus Eiseniibacteriota bacterium
CGTCTACCGCCTGCCGATGAACCAGTCGCTGGTGCGGCCGCGCTCGCGCTGCCCTGGGCGTGGGGGAGCGCGGTGCTGCGCACCGCGCCCGCGGCGCAAGGACCCGAGGTGGCCCTGGTGCAGGGCAACGTCGGTGCCGAGCTGAAGTGGTCGCCCCAGAGCCAGCAGGAGGTGATCGCGCGCTTCCTGCGGCTCTCCGACCAGGCGCTGCGGCGCTCGCCGCGGCCCGTGCTGCTCATCTGGCCCGAGACCGCCACCGGGAGCTACCTCATCCGCCAGCTCGACCAGCGCCTCGCCGTCACCGACTTCCTGGCCCGCGCGGGCGTGCCGCTGCTGGCCGGCTATCCCGACTTCACCCGCCCCCCGGAGGGCGAGGTGCGCTACACCAACTCGGCGGGGCTGCTGCTGCCGGACGGCTCGCTCGCCACGCAGTACGACAAGCGCCACCTGGTGCCCTTCGGGGAGCGGCTGCCCTTCCAGTGGCTGGTCCCCGCCCTGGGCAAGCTCGATCTCGGGCAGGCCGAGTGGGCGCCGGGCCGGGGGTCGGTCACCTTTGCCAGCGCGGCCGGTCCCTTCGCCTGCCTGATCTGCTTCGAGGCCATCTATCCGGATCTGGCGCGCGAGGACGTGCGGGGTGGAGCCACCTGGCTCGTGAACATCACCAACGACTCGTGGTTCGGGCGCAGCGCGGCGCTCCACCAGCATGCCGCCATGGCGGTGTTCCGCGCGGTGGAGAACCGCGTGTCGCTCGCGCGCTGCGGCAACACCGGGATCACCCTGGTGGCCGATCCCTGGGGCCGGCGGCTGGCGCGGGCGCCGGTGGAGGAGCAGGCGGTGGTGGCGGCCCCGATCGCGCCCCCCGGGCCGCGCACCTGGTTCACGCGCGTCGGGGACTGGCCGCTCCTGCTCACGCTGCTCGCGCTGGGGTGGGCGGGGGTGCGGGCGGCGCGCGGGCGGACGCGGCAGGGGCCGTAAACGCAGTTCGCGGAGGTTCGGTATCGGGGCAACGAGGCCGATTGCGAAATACTCCCGCGGCCTCGGGCTCCGTCGCTGGGCGCCACGTTGGGTGCGTCCAGCACGAAGAGGCTTGCGCTGACTCCGCCTGGCGAACCGCTCTGGCGAGGATCATCGGCGGAATCTGGGTGCATTCGTGACGGTCAGGGTCCCGACCTTCACGCCGCAGGTGTCGCTCTTCGAGATAGGGCGAATCTCCACCTCCCACAGGTACCACTGACCCTGCTTCCATTCGTTCAGCCGGACGGTACTGCCACACAGATCGTGGTCGCTCCACCTCGCCCACGGCAGCCATACGTTCTCTTGATCGCGGCGCGGGCGCATCCAGAAGCGGTAGCGGCCTATGCCGGCGTCCGTGAAAGTGAACATCGTGACGGGCTGTTTCATGAACTCCGTGGTGTCGTCCAAGGCCTGGAACTGCGGCGAATAGTCCTCGTTCCGGTCGCATCCCGGGATGCCTCCAGAACCGATGCCTGAATCGGGGCCTTCCAGCAGACTGTCCACGCGGCCTTGCGCATCCACGACGACGACCTCAGCGTCGCCCTGTATAAGGACTCGCCCGCTGAACCGTGGTTCCTGTCGTCGAATGACACTCCCACCCGCGCACGCCATCCCAAGCCATAGCAGCAGGGTGGTGGCCGCCATCCAAGACAACCTTGTAGTGTTCATCTCAGCATCACCCCCCGGACTCTTCGGATCTGTCCCTCAGCCCGAAGCCGAACGAAGGCACCCGGACGCCTGGAGTGGAAGCGACCCCCGCCGGATCACCGTCCAAGGCGTGGCGCACCCGCCTGGGTCAGGGGTCCGACCTTCACGCCGCAGCTATCGCTCTTGGACTGGCGGTGAATCTCGACTTGCCACTGGTACCACTGGCCCTGCTTCCAGCTCTCCACGAAGCGATCACCGCCGCAGGAAGAACCATCCGGCAGGAACCGCTCGCAAAGCAACCAAACCCCATTCTGGTCCCGTCGCGGGCGCATCAACAAACGGTAGCGACCGATCCCTGCGTCACGGAAGTCGAAACCAGTGACAGGGTGTTTCTCGAAGGCCGTTGTGTCGTCCAGGGCTTGGAATTGGGGCGAATAGTCCTCGTCGCGGCGGCATCCCGGAATCCCACCCGAACCCATGGCGGAGTCTGGACCGTCCACCAAACTGTCTAGAGCTGGTTTCATCCCGGATTTCGCAGGGGTGGGGTGTGAAGCGGTCGGAAGGGGCCGGTGTGACC
>JBBIHL010000564.1:0-2237 GCA_037447075.1 Candidatus Eiseniibacteriota bacterium
TATCGGCTCGCTGGCCGAGCTGCAGCGGCGGTCGGTGAACGACCCGGAGTGGTACTGGCGGGCAGTGGACCGGGAGCTCGGGCTGCGCTGGGACGGCTGGCGGGACGGCGAGGCAGGCGGTCCGCGGCTCCGCGTGGGGGCCGCCTGGCGCCACGTCGGGGCCCTGCGGCTCGGGGGCCTGCAGGAGCTGGGGGTCTTGAACGGCGACACGGTGATCGCGCTGGCGGTCCGCCGCGAGGCCACGGACCACTTCGGCGCGAGCGCGCGCGCGGAGGTGAGCCGCGCCTTGAGCGTGAGCGCCACCCTCGGCCGGCGCGGCGAGGACGCGTACCGCGACCTCGACCTGGGCGCGGGCCCCGGCGCGCTGTGGGCTGCCGGGCTCGCCTATCACGATCCGCGGGCAGGCTGGGGGGTCTGGATCGGGACCGGGCAGGACCAGCTCGACGGCACGCCGGAGCCGCGGACCACGCTGCTGGGCCTGGGTCTCGAGGCCGGGTACAAGAACACCTCGGTCGCGCTGGGCGTGCTGCGGCGGAACAGCCCGAGCGACGTCCAGCCCGAAGGGCCGCACTGGTACGCCTACCGCCTGCTGGCCACCCTCCACGTCTCGCTGTGAGTCGCGGCGTCGCCTGTCGGGGCCGGACCCCTGTGGTATACTGCGGCCAAACCGAAATGGGACCTCACGACGCCGGCGGTGCGTTCGGCCCCGATCGTACGGGCTCGCGGGCCAACCCGCGCGCCCGGACACTCCCGACCGGGCTCCGGGCCGCGCCGCCGGCATCCCCTTGGAACAGGCGAGAGTGGCGGAACTGGCAGACGCGCTGGATTTAGGATCCAGTGGGGAAACTCGTGGGGGTTCAACTCCCCCCTCTCGCACCATCACCCGCACTCCCGGCGAGCGCGACCGACGGGAGGAGGAGCCGACCGATCGCATGAACGTGAGCCTGCGCGAGAGCACGTCCACCCGGAAGGTGATGGTGGTCGAGGTGCCTGCCAGCGAGGTGGAACGCGGCCTCACCGACATCGCCCGCGAGTTCCAGCGCCGGGCGGCCCTGCCGGGCTTCCGGCGTGGCAAGGTGCCCCTCGAGATGGTGCGCACCCACTATGCGCCGGCAATCGAGCAAGACTACCTGGACGATGCGCTGCCCCGGCTCGCCCGGCTGGCGGTCGAGCGCGAGCAGCTCCAGCCCGCCGTGCCCCCGCTGATCCGTGAGGTGCGGTTCCAGGCGGGACAGCCGCTGCGCTTCGAGGTGCAGGTGGACGTGCGGCCCCAGGCGGAGGCCCGCGACTACACCAGGCTCCGCGCCAGCGTGCAGCGGCGAGAGGTCGCCGAAGCGCAGGTGGACGAGGTCCTGCGCGGCCTCCAGGAGGAGACGGCGGTCTACGTGGACCTGGAGCGGCCGGCGCAACGCGGCGACGTCGTCGTGCTGGACTCGGTGCGGCTGGACGCCAACGGCCGGCGCCTGCCCAGCACCCGCGCGCGCAACCTGCGCATCCAGCTCGGCTCCCCCGGCGTCCTGCCCGACCTGGAGAACGGGTTGCTGGCCTCGGAGGCGGGGCAGGAGCGGACGCTCACGGTGAGCTATCCCTCGGACCACGGCTCCCCCGAGCTGGCGGGCAAGACGGTGCGCTACCTGGTGCGAATCCGCAAAATCCAGGAGAAGAAGCTGCGGCCCCAGGACGATAACCTCGCCAGGGAGACGTTCCGGCTCGACTCGCTGGACGAGCTCAGGTCCCGCATTCGGAAAACCCTGGAAGATCAAGAGGATCAACGCGTTCGGCGCGAGCTCGAAGGCAAGATCAGCGAGGCGCTGCTGGAGCGGAACCCGGTCGACGTGCCGGAGCGCATGGTGGACTTCGCCCTGGAGGCGGTGATCCGCGACGCCGTGAAGGGCGAGCGCGTGGACGAGTCGCTGATCGAAGAGCTGCGCAGGCGCTACCGGCCGGGGGTCGAGCGCTCGCTCAAGCGCGAGCTGCTGCTGGAGGCCGTCGCGCGTCGGGAGGGGCTGAGCGTCTCGGACGAGGAGGTCGCCGAGGCCATCGACCGCGAGGCGGCCGAGCGGCCGCGGGAGGCGTCGCGCGTCCGCGCGCGGTATCATGCCCCGGAGCGCCGCGAGGCGCTGCGGGAGCGGCTGCTGGAACGCAAGACCCTGGAGTGGCTGGTGAAGGCCGCGGACGTGAGCGAGGAGACGGTCGGGCCGGGCCGGCGGGTGGTCCCGGCGTCGGGATAGGCGGAG
>JBBIHL010000565.1:0-2234 GCA_037447075.1 Candidatus Eiseniibacteriota bacterium
GGCACGGGCGCCGACGTCATTGACGCCCACGGTTTGGTCGTGGCGGCCTACCCCGTGCCGACCACTCCGGCGGCCATTCGCCGCGAGCTGCGCCGGCGTCCGCCCTTCGTGCACGGCTCGGTGGTCATGCGCCGCGTGCACTACGAGCGCGCGGGCGGCTACCGGGCGGCCTTCCTCGCCGCGCAGGACTACGACCTGTGGCTGCGCATGCCGGCCGCTGCCGGGTTCGCCAACCTGCCCGAGCGGCTCTACTCCTGGCGCCATCACCCGGGCGGCGTCTTCGCGCGGGCCCGGGAGCAGCAGCTCTTCTACTCCGCGCTCGCCCGCGTCTTCGCCGAGGAGCGACGCGCGTACGGGCGCGACTCGGTGGAGCTGCTCGGCCGCCTGTCGGACCCGGAGGCATTCATGAAGTCGTACGCCCGCGCCGGGCGGCTGGCCTTTTACCTGGGCGAGACCTACGTGCGCGAGGGCCGGGTCGCCGAGGGCCGCCGTCACCTGCGCGCCGCCATGGCGCACCCCGGAGCCCGAGGCGACGCCCTGCGCTGGTGGCTGATCTCGTACCTGGCCGCGCTCACGCCTCGGGCCCGCGCCGCGGCGAGGGTGGCTCCATGAAGGTCCTGCTCCACGCGGGGGTGGACCTCTCGCTCCCCGGCGGGGTCGAGACCCACGTGTTGGAGCTGGCGCTCGGCCTCGAGCGGCGCGGGCACGTGGTGGAGATCTGCGGCCGGCCCGCGACCTTTCCGCCCTTCCGCATGGTGAGCGAGCCGGACCCGACTCGCTACGACATCGTCCATCAGCACGGCGGCGTGTGGCCGCGTGCCTGGATCGCCGGGAGGCGCTACCTGCGCACCTTCCACTTCTGCGTCGCGGCGCGCATGGCGACCTACCTGCGCATGGGCCGCCTGCGCACCCTGGCCAATCCCGGCAACTACCGCGGGCTCCTGGAGGAGCGCGCGGGCGCGCGCCGGCCGGGCCCCAAGCTGGCGGTCTCCGAGCGGCTCAAGCTCGATCTGGTCCGGCACCACGGGCTGGACGCCGCGCGCATCCGCGTCATCCCCAACGGCGCCTCGTTCGGCACGCCGCGCGAGAGCCGCGCGGAGCTGCGCGCGCGCCACGGTATTCCGCCGGGCGCGCCGGTCCTGCTCACCATCGGCCGGGACGATTACGTGAAGGGCCAGGACCTGATGGAGCGCGCCTGGGCGCGCTCCGGCGCCGAATCGAGGGGGGCCGTGTGGGTGGCCATCGGGGGCCGTGCGCCCGCGCGCCGGGGCGGCCGGCTGTGGACCGGCACGCTCACCCCGCAGGAGGTCGTGGACTGGGTACACGCGGCGGACGTGGGCGCGTTCCCCTCCTACTACGAGGGCGGCGGGATCGCGCTGCTGGAGATGCTGGCCGGACGGCTCTTCGCTCTGGCCCACGACGTGGGGATCGCGGCCGAGGTGATCCGCCCGGGCGAGAACGGCGAGCTGCTGCCGCCGCGGGTCGAGGCCTGGGCCGCGGCGCTCGCCCGCGCGCTGGCGCGCGCGCCGGAGCGGGCGGCGGTGGGGCTGGGGGACGAGTATCGCTGGGAAGCGCTGGTGGCTCGCGTCGAGCGCGTGTACGAGGAGGTGGTGGGGGCGCGGTAATCAGCCTCACGAGCAGTTGCCGCTCCCGCAAGCGGCGACCATGGAGGGCGTGGCCGATCGTGGTCGGGTGGCTGGACAGCCTGCCGGAGCAGCGCCAGCAAAGGGGCCCTACCGAGGCAGGGCAGTGGGGCCCCGCCAGTCTCAGCCGAACGTTGCCTCGGTGAAGGCGTCGAGTGTGGTGCGGCCCATGACGATCTCCTCCACCGCGCTGGTGGCGGTCAGCAGGCACTCCACGGCATGCGGACTCTACTGTTCGACGCTGTCGGCGACGGCGCGCAGCACGTCGGACCTGAAGTACTGGCGAACCGCGGTGGATGCCTCCGCCTGCTGGACAAGCAGTTCGCGTGAGAGAAACGCCCGCGGTTGGAGCACGCTGGCCCCCCGGCTGCGACTCAGCCAACGTTGCAGCCGTGGAAATCGGCGGCTCAGGGCCCGCGCCCGGCGATTTGATGCGTAGAGGGACGAGCTCATCGCAACCCCGAGATTCGGATCCGGAATGTGCATCACGGCGGGACTCAGGTTTCGCATGAAAAGCCGGTAGAGATGAAGACCGGACTTTTGTTGATCCGGACATGCCATCGCGGTTTGGACTACGGCGAGAGCATCGAA
>JBBIHL010000566.1:0-2232 GCA_037447075.1 Candidatus Eiseniibacteriota bacterium
GCGCCAAGTGTGCGGGCGTGTGCGGGCCACGGATGCTCGCGGGTGCGCAACGCAGGCAGGCCCATCGGCCCGCCTGGAGGAACGAGGCCCCGCGAGGGCACCCCAGGCGCAGCCGGCTCCACGCCCGGAGGGTCCTGGGTGGCGGTCGTGATCGGGAGCATGACGCGGTCGCGGCAGACGGCCCGGGCTGCAGGCCCGGCAACGAGTGTCCCGCGCACCAGGCACGTGCGCTGCGAACGTGGCGACGAGACGAGCGCATGCTACCGGCCCTGGGGGCGCGGGTCAAGCCTTCGATCGGCCCGTGTAGCGAGTACACGATTTGTCCGCTCGCGAGAGCAAGTGAGTTGTCCGCTTGACGGGCGTTCGGGTACCTCCGGTCCTGAGGAGGGCCGATGGGGTATCCGGAGTCCGAGTGGGAGCGGGCGATGCGGGTGCAGGAAGTGATGATGCGGGCCCTGAGTGGGGAGCTGCACTGGTTCCAGGCGGCGGACATCCTCGGGGTGGACGTGCGCACGATGCGGCGGTGGCGGGAGAAGTTCGAGCGCAACGGGTGTCATGCGTTGTTCGACCGGCGGAAGCAGATGCCGTCGCCCCGCCGGGCCCCGCCGGCCGAGGTCGAGCGGGTTTTGCGCCTGTATCGGGAGCGGTATCGCGGCTTCAACGTGCGTCATTTCTACGCGATCGCGCGTCGGGAGCACGCGGTCCGGCTGTCCTACAGCTGGGTGAAGGACGCGTTGCAGTTGGCGGGGCTGGTGGCGAAGCGGCGGCCGCGGGGGCGGCACCGGCAGCGCCGGGAACCGCGCGCCTGCTTCGGGGAATTGTTGCATCTGGATGGGAGTGTCCACGCCTGGTTCGCGTTGGCCCCCGAGGCGCGCCCGACGTTGGTGACGGTCCCCGACGATGCGACCAACCAGGTGGTGTATGCGCAGTTCTGGGCGCGCGAGAGCACCCAGGCCGTCATGACCGCGCTTCGGGAGGTGTTCCGCACGCACGGCCTGCCGATGGCCCTGTACACGGACCGCGCGCACTGGGCGTTTCACACGCCGACGGCGAAGGGCCCGGTGGACAAGACCCGCTTGACCCAGGTCGGCCGGGCGCTGGCGCGGCTGGGCATCGAGCACATCCCCGCCTACTCGCCCCAGGCGCGCGGCCGCAGCGAGCGGTTGAATCGCACCCTGCAGGACCGCCTCGTCAATGAGCTCCGCGTGGCGGGCATCGCGACGATCCCGGCGGCCAACGCGTACCTGCGGGAGGTCTTCCTGCCCCAGCACAACGCCACCTTCAGCCGCGCTCCCCGGGACCCCGAGCCCGCCTGGGTCGGCATCGGGGACCTCGACCTCGATCAAATCCTGTGTCACGAAGAGCCGCGCGTGGTGACGCCCGACAACACGGTCAGCCTCGACCGGGTGGTGCTGCAGATCGCCAAGCAACCCGGGCGGCGCACGTGTGCGGGGCTCGAGGTCGTCGTGCGCCGGCACCTCGACGGGCAGCACTCCATCTGGCGGGGGCCACAGCGGCTCGGCGTCTACGACGCCAGCGGCCGGCCCGTAGACGCTGTCCCGACGGTGCGGGACCGACACCCCCGGCCGCACACACGCCGGGTGGACCGGCCGCCAAGCCCGGCGGCCGGCCGACAGCGCCCAGAGGCCTCACCTCAGTGAACCGGACAATTCACTTGTCAAACCGGACCGGACAATTCACTTGTCAACAACATCGAAGGTGCGCCACGGCGGTGACATTCCGCCGGGCGGCGACGCCGGCCGTCCGGCACGCCCTCATGGATCGTCCGCGATGCGGGCCTTCGTCAGGGCAGGGCGAGCGCGCCCGCCTGGAGGTTCGGGCGGTGATCGACCAGGCCTCATCCCGGAATTCGCTTGCGTCGCGACGAATTCCGGGAGCCGTCAGCCCTCGGCCTCAGCCATCAGCGCCCCGCCTGCTGGACCAGCCGATGGCCGGCGGCTGACGGCTGATGGCCACACGCCGGCGCGAGTCGCACCTCAAGTGAGCGCCGGGGTTCGGCATGGCGCCCGCCATCTGCTGATCGAAGCCGGGCTCACGACGGTTCCTGCCTCTTCCGGGCCCCGCGACCGCTGGCGCTCCGGCGTGGCGATGGACGGGCGCTCCACTTCCGCGAAAACGCCGCCACCAGCGTGGTGGGCCGGCCTGTCTGATCGGATGCGCCCCGCAAACGGCCTCGTCGGCATCCGATTCGACTTCTGTGGTGAACGGCCT
>JBBIHL010000567.1:0-2229 GCA_037447075.1 Candidatus Eiseniibacteriota bacterium
CTGCCGCAGCTGGAGACCCGCCTGGCGCGGCTGGCGCCCTCGGCGCTGGGCCGGCCGGTGGAGTATCCCGAGCTGTCGGCCGCGGAGGTGGCCGACCTGCGCGGGATCGGCGGGATGGTCGTGGGGCCGCCCCAGCCCGCGGCGGGCGGCCGGCTGCAGGAGCTGGCCCGGGAGCTTGCGCGGCCTGACGGACCGGGGGGAATCTGGATCCGGAGCCTCGAGCTGTTCAATCCCGTTCCGTGAGCCTGCGCGCCTCGGCCCTGCTCCTGGCGCTGCTCTGGGCGCTGTGCGGCGCCCGCGCGGCCGGCGCGGCGCCGCCGTCCGCCGCCGACTCCGCCCGGGCCGCCCTGGAACGCGCCGAGCGCAGGCACGGCCCCGACTCCCGTCAGGCCGCCGACGCGCTCGACGCGCTGGTCGAGGCCCTGCTGCGCGCCAAACGGGCGAGCGCGCCAGGGACGCGCGCCCTGGCCGAGCGCGCCGTCACGCTGCGTGAGCGGCTGGATGGCGGAGAGGGCGTCGAGGCGGCGGCCGCACTGCACCGGCTTGCCTCCGTGCTGCGGGAGTCCGGCGATTTCGCCGCGGCGCGACCGCGCTTCGAGCGGGCGCTCGCCGTGAGGGAGAAGCTGTTCGGAGCGGAGCACCTCGAGGTGGCCAAGACTCTGAATGGTCTGGCCGCGCTGGACGACCGGCAAGGTGCCTACGACGACGCCGCGGCGCGCTACGAGCGGGCGCGCGGCATCCTGGAGCGGCTCGGCCCCGCGGGTGACCTCGAGCGGGCCACCAGCCTCGACGGTCTGGGCGGCATTGCGCTCCAAGGCCGGCGACGGCCCGCCGATGCGAAGCGCTACTTCGAGGAGGCGCTCGCCATCCGCGGGCGGCTCCTCGGCCCCGAGCATCCGGACGTCGCGGCGCTCATGTACCGACTGGCAGGCGTGGATCGCCAGAGCGGCGACTACGCCGGCGCCCGGTCGCGCTACGAGCGCGCCCTGACCATCTACGAGCGGACCCTGGGCCCCGAGCACTCCAATGTGGCGGTGGCGGCGAACGGCCTGTCGATCCTGCTCATGCAGATGGGGGACTACGTGGCGGCCCGCGCGTTCAGCGAGCGGGCGCTGGCCATCTGGGAGAAGTCCCTGGGTCCGGAGCACCCCTACGTGGCCTCGGCGCTGGACAACCTGGGCCTCCTGCTGGCGCGCGCCGGGGACTACGAGTCGGCCAGGGCCCACCACGAGCGGGCGCTGGCGATCCGGGAGAAGGCGCTGGGCCCGGAGCACGCCGAGACCCTCCGCGGCCTGAACAACCTGGGCTCCGTCCTCTTGCAGATGGGCGACTACGCGGCGGCGAGGGTGCACCTGGAGCGCGTCTTGGAGGTGCGCCGGCGCATGCTGCCGCCCGATCACCTCGACCTCGGCTTGTCCTACGGGGCCCTGGGGCGAGTCCTGGGGGCGCTGGGCGACCACGCGGGCGCCGCCGACGCCCTGCGCAAGGCGCTCGCCATCTACGAGAAGGCGCTGGGCCCGGAGCATCCCGAGGTGGCGACGCCCCTCCACAACCTGGCGGTCGAGCTGCACCGGCAGGGCGACCGGGAGGGCGCACGGCCCCTCTACGAGCGCGCCGCCACCCTCCACGAGAAGTCGCTCGGGCCGGACCATCCGCAGCTCGCGCGCATCCTGGGCAACCTCGCCCATCTCCGCTACGAGCTGGGCGAGACCGGCCCCGCGCTGCAGCTGGCGCTCCGGCTGGAGGCGATCGGCCGGGAGCACCTGCGGCTCACGGCTCGCGCGCTCTCGGAGCGGGAAGCGCTGCGGCTCGCCTCTACCCGCGCGGAAGGTCTGGACCTGGCGCTCACCGCCATCGCCGACGTCGGCGGCGCGGACCCGGGGTCGGTCACCCGGGTATGGAACGCGCTCATCGGGTCCCGGGCGCTCGTGCTGGACGAGATGGCGCAGCGGGTGCAATCGGCGGCGCGGGCCCAGAGCCCGCAAGCGCTAGCGCTGGCCGAGTCCCTGCGCGCGGAGCGCGGCCGGCTCGCCCGGCTTCTGGTGCGCGGGCCGGGGCCCGATTCGCCGGAGCAGTACCGCAGTCAGGTGCGGGAGGCGCGCGCCCGCAGCGAGCAGGCCGAGCGCGCGCTGGCCGAGGTGAGTGCCGCCGCGCGGCAGGAGCGGGCGCGGCTCGCCATCACGCTGAGCGAGGTGATCGCCGCCCTTCCGGCGGGGAGCGCCCTCGTCG
>JBBIHL010000568.1:0-2224 GCA_037447075.1 Candidatus Eiseniibacteriota bacterium
CGCTAGAACACCCAGGTCAGCCCCCAGTTGAACTTGAGCTGCCGGTAGGGCGGGACGTGGTGGTACTTGAGCTCGAGGAAGTTCTCCAGCTTCCCGCCGGGCGAGAAGATCACGCCGCCCAGCGCGGAGAAGCCGCCCTTGGTCACGCCGTAGGAGTCCCGCGGAATCCCCAGCGACGGGGCCTCCAGCTCCGCCCCCACGAAGTGAACCGAGAAGCCGCCGCCCAGGTAGGGCGTCCAGCCGGGCCGGGTGAACTCCCAGCGCGCGTCGAGCGCGAGGGCCGCGTCCTTGCGGACGGCGGTCACGTCGTAGGGCTGGACCCGCGTGGCCACGCGGTACCATTCCAGGGTGGGGAGGAACGTCACGTTGGAGACCAGCGCAGCGCTCTTGACCTGGGCGCGCAGCCCCAGGCCGGTGAAGCTCGTCTGGCCTTCCTGCATGACGGTGGAGCTGATGCCGTCCAGCGCGTGGAGGGAGAACTGGGCGTGAGCGGGAGCGGCGCACAGCACGGCGAGCAAGCACGTCCCTGTGACGAAGCGCATGAGCCTACCCTCGGAGTGGGTCATCCGTGACGGTGCCGGGGAGCGACCGGCAGGATAGACGGCGCCGGCCCCCGCCGCAAGCCTGCGCACGCTTCGACGGGCGCGCCGCCTACCCGATCCGCTCCAGCACCCAGCGCAGGCGCCTGCTGACCTCCTCGGCCACCTGGGCCACCTCGGGGGCGTCCACGATGCCGGCCATCACCTTGGGCTCCATGGCGGCCACCACGCGGTGGGCGCCTTCGTCCCACACCACCACGTTGCAGGGCAGCAGCACGCCCACGTAGGGCTCGGTCTCGAGCACCCGGTGCGCGAAGGTGGGGTTGCAGGCCCCCAGGATGCGGTAGGGCTTGAAGTCCAGGTTCAGCTTCTTCTTGAGGGTGGCCTTGACGTCTATTTCCGTGAGCACGCCGAAGCCCTGCTCCGCGAGCAGCTCGGTGGCGCGCGCGACGGCGTCGTCGAAGCTCCGCTTCGTCTCCACCTGGATGGCGTAGGTGCCGATGGTCTTCACGTCGGGCTCCTTTCGCTCGGTGCGGGCCCGCACGGAACGCCGCGGCGGGGGCACGTGCGCCCGGAGCGTGGCCCGCGCCCACAGCATAGCGCCGGGCCCGCCGGCCGCTGTCAACAATCGAAAAAATCTCGGCGCCGGCCTCGGGGCCGCCCCCCCGCGGTGCTAAGATGCGCCGGTTTCGTGCCGCGCCCGGCCGATTGCCGGGCGCGCGTTCACCAGGCCGCGCGACGCCGGACCGCGCGACCGTTCGCCCCGGAGACATTCCCCATGCGGCAAACCACGCTGCCCCTCGCGCTGGCCGCCGTGATCGGCCTGGCGGCGGCCCGCACGGCCGCGGCCGACCCCCGCCCGCGCGACGTCATGGACGCCGGCCAGCTGCGCCTCGCCCTCTCCAAGCTGCGCGTGCTGGGCAGCGCGCTCTACGTGGCGGCGCATCCCGACGACGAGAACACGGCGCTGCTCAGCTACCTCGTCAGCGAGCGCAAGGTGCGGGCCGCCTACCTGTCCCTGACCCGGGGCGACGGCGGGCAGAACCTGATCGGGGCCGAGGCTGGCGAACAGCTGGGGGTGATCCGCACGCAGGAGCTGCTCGCCGCACGCCGCCTGGACGGGGCGGAACAGTTCTTCACCCGCGCCCTGGACTTCGGCTACTCCAAGTCGCCGCAGGAGACCATGGAGATCTGGGGACGGGACTCGGTCCTGGCCGACGTGGTGTGGGTGATCCGCCGGTTCCGACCCGACGTCATCATCACCCGCTTCCCCACCGACGGCGGGGGCGGCCACGGCCACCACACCGCCTCGGCCATCCTGGCCGAGGAGGCGTTCGCGGCGGCGGCGGATTCCACGCGCTTCCCCGAGCAGCTGCGCGGGGTGAGGCCCTGGCGCGCGCGCCGGCTGGTGTGGAACGTGTTCCGCTTCCAGCCGCCCGCGGGCGCGGGGGCTCCGGCCGGGATCACGCTGGACCTGGGCAGCTACAACCCGCTGCTCGGCCGCTCCTACACCGAGATCGCGGGGTCGAGCCGCAGCATGCACAAGAGCCAGGGCTTCGGCGCGCCGGAGCGCCGGGGCTCGATCCCCAACACCTTCCAGCACCGCCTGGGCGACAGCGCCTACGTGGACCTGTTCGAGGGCGTGGACCTGGTGCTCAACTGCACCTCGTATCGGTTCGGGCTGG
>JBBIHL010000569.1:0-2218 GCA_037447075.1 Candidatus Eiseniibacteriota bacterium
CCGCGGCTCCGCGGCCGCTGGCGGTGGAGGCGGCGCTGGTGCGGCGCACGCCGGCCGGGAGCGAGTCGCTCTCGGACGGAGCGAGGGTGGCGGTGGGCGACCGCCTCGCGCTCGAGGTGAGCTGCCCCGAGCCGGCCTGGGTCTACGTCCTCAACGAGGACCAGAGCGGGCGGGCGTTCGCCCTCTTCCCCCTCGCGGGGCTCGAGCTGGGCAACCCGCTCCCCGGCAACCTGCGGCATCGGCTGCCGGGCCCGCTCCACGGCCGGCCCTTCGCCTGGCAGGTGACGAGCGATGGCGGCGAGGAGCGCTTCCTGGTGGTGGTGTCCCGGCGCCGCCTCCCCCAGGTCGAGGCCCAGCTCGCGGCGCTCGAGGGCGCGAGCCCCGCCGGCGAGGGGGAGCCCGTGGCCGCGGTGGACACGATGCGCGGCGTGGGGGCGATGGCCGAGGACTTCCCGGAAGCGGCGGGGTCGGGCTCCGGCCGGATCGAGCGGCTGGCGCGTCGCCTGGAGCGCAGCGAGGATCCCGGCCTGTGGGTGCGCGTGCTACGTCTCAACCGCGCCGCGCCATGAGGCGGCGTGCGGCGGCCGCCGCCCTGGTGGCGGTGGGCGCCCTGGTTGCGACGGGGCCTTCCGGCACGGCGGCTCCGGGCGAGCCGCGGGGGGCAGGCCTCTTCGAGCGCATCGAGCGCGGCGCCTTCGCCGAGGCCGAGAGCCTGGCGCTCCTGGGGCTGGCGGCAGCGCCCTCCCCACGCGACTCGGCCGCCCTCATTGACGCGCTGGTGCTGGCGCGCTGGCGGAACGACCGCGAGAAGACCCCCGGCACCGCCGAGCTGGCCGAGCGGGGGCTCGCGCTGCGGGAGCGCTGGCCGGGCCGCGACTCGCTGGACCTCGCTTCGAGCCTGGAGACGCTGGGCTACGCGCGCACCGCCGCCCTTCGGCTGGACGAGGCGAGGGACCTCACCACCCGCGCCCTCGGCCTCCGCCGCCGCCGCCTGCCGCCGGAGCACCCCGACGTCACGCGGCTCGTCCACAACCTGGGGATCGTGGACTACCGCCGGAACGACTACCGTGCGGCGGTCGCGCGTTTCGGCGAGGCGCTGGAGCTGCGGGAGCGCGCCCAGCCGCCGCGCGTGGTGGACCTGGCGCGCAGCCGCATGGCCCGCGGCAGCGCGCTCTTCGGCCTGGCGGACTATCCGGCGGCGGCCGCCGCGTTCGCGCAGGCGGTCCGCGAGCTGGAGGACACCCCGGGCCGCGACCTGCTGTTCGCCTTGAACTCGCTCGCGCTGGCCCAGGGGCGCCTGGACCTCTACCGCGAGGCGGCGGCCACGGCGCGCCGCTGCGTGGAGCTTTCCGAGCGGCTGCTGGGCCCCGACCACGTGCAGACCGGTCACGCCTACCGCGGTCTCGGCTACGTCGAGGTCCTGGAGGGCGACTACGCCGGCGCGCGCGACAACTACCAGCGTGCCTCGACCATCCTGGAGCGTTCGCTCGGGCCTGACGACAGCATCGTCCGGAACACGCGCCAGCTCGTGACCAGCCAGCTCAACAAGTCCGGCGACTTCGCCACCGCCCTCCGCAAGGCCGAAGAGGAGCTGGCCCGCTCCCAGGCCCTGCAGCCGCCGGACAGCGCGGCGATCGTGGGATCGCTCAACTCCATCGCCTTCGCCCTCGAAGGGCTGGGACGCGTCGGCGAGGCGACGCCGCTCTACGAGCGGGCGGCGGCGATCTCCGCCGCCGCGCGCGGTGCGGGGCACTACCTCACCGCCTTCCAGCTCACCAACCTGGCCGGCAACGCGCTCGACCTGGGGCTCACGCCGCGCGCCGAGTCGCTGCTCGTGCGCGCCCGCGGCATCTTCGAACGCCAACCGGCGGGGGCGCCCGCGTACATGGTCTCGGTGCTGCGCGGGCTGGCGCTCGCCCGGATGGAGCGCGGGGACTTGGTGGGGGCGGACTCGCTCCTGGCCGGCGCCGCGACCCTGGTGGACGAGCGGCTGGCCGGCAGCCCCACGG
The DNA here is from genome assembly GCA_037447075.1 of Candidatus Eiseniibacteriota bacterium. GTDB lineage: Bacteria > Eisenbacteria > RBG-16-71-46 > RBG-16-71-46 > RBG-16-71-46 > JBBIHL01. Next base: position 2,010 of record JBBIHL010000569.1, read on the forward strand.
AAGCGGCGCTGGTGTGGCGCGACCGTGCCTGGCTGGAAGCCGCCGCCGGGCGGCGCGAGGAGGCGGTCACGGCCGCGCTGCGCGCGGACAGCCTGGGGCGCGAGCACCAGCGGCTGCTAGCCCAGGGCATGGCCGAGCGCCAGGCCCTCGCGTTCGCGGCCGTGCGGCCCACGGGCCTGCCGGTGGCGGCGTCGCTGGCGTGCGACCCG
>JBBIHL010000570.1:0-2215 GCA_037447075.1 Candidatus Eiseniibacteriota bacterium
CTGTGCGAGTGGCTGGGCGTCCAGATCGAGGGCCGGCACACCGCCATGGGCGATGCCCTTGCGACGGGCCGTGTGTTCGCGGCGCTCCTGCCGCTGTTGCGCCAGCGCGGCGTGCGCACGCTGGCGGAGGCCGAAGCAGTCAGCCGCAGCATGGCCCAGCAGCGCGAACAGGTGGCGCTCGGGCTCCATGTGGAGGGGGCACGCGCGGGCGACGCGAGCCGGCCGATCGCCCGCCTCGTCCGTGCGGAGGACCGCCCGCGCCAGGCCTTCCAGCTCGGGCAGGGTGGGCTGGGCGCGGGTGGCCAGGTCGGCCAGGTCGGCGAAGGGCCGCGCCGCCAGCAGCCGCCGCGTCGTCTCCCGGGAGAGCCCGTGGACGCGATCGAGGCCGATCCGGACGGCGCCCGCGCATCCGTCGGCTTCGGCCGGTCCCCCCTCGAGCCGCGCCCCCGCCGCGGAGGCGTTGGCGCAGGGCGGCAGGAACCGCACCCCCCGGCGCCGCAGGTCCTCGACGTGGACCCAGGTGGGGTACATGCCGGCGTGGTTGTCGAGCACCGCCACGGCGTACTCGGCCGGGTGGTGGACCTTGAGGTAGGCGCTCTGGTAGGCGAGCGCCCCGTAGCCGGCCGCATGGGCCTTGCAGAACGAGTAGGCGGCGAACCGGGCGAGCTGGGCCCACACCGCGCGCGCCACCGGCTCGTCCACGCCGGCGCGGGCCGCCTGCTGGACGAAGCCCTGCTCCAGGGCGCGCAGCTCCTCCTCGCGCCGCGCCTCGCCGATGGCGCGCCGCAGCAGGTCGCCCTCGGCCAGCGAGAGCCCCAGCAGCGCGGCCGCGACGCACATCACGTCCTCCTCGTAGAGCATCACGCCGTGGGTGGAGCGCAGCACCGGCTCCAGCCGCGGGTGCAGGTAGCGGGCCGGCTCCAGCCCGCGCGCCCGGCGGCAGTAGGCCTCCTTCATCCCCGATTCCGCCGGGCCCGGCCGCACCAGGGCCACGGCCGCGATGGTGGCGTCGAGCGTCCGCGCCCGCAGCATGCGCAGCAGGTTGCGCATGGCGGGGGACTCCAGCTGGAAGCAGTTGAGCGTCTCGCCCCGCTCGATCAGGGCGGCGGTCGCGGGCTCGGGGTCGGGCAGCGCCTCGAGCGGGATGCGCAGGCCGCGCTGCTCGCGCACCAGCTCCACGCAGTCCCCGATGGTGGTGAGGGCGCGGTTGCCGAGCAGGTCCATCTTCACCAGCCCGATGGCCTCGATGGCGCGCATCTCGTATTGCGTGACCACGATGCCCTTGGCGGCCTCCTGCAGCGGCGTGTAGTCGGTGAGCGGGCGGTCGGCGATCACCAGGCCCCCGGGGTGGATGGACAGGTGGTGGGGGGCGCCGTCCAGCGCCTCGGCCAGCCGGAGCGCGTCGGCGAGCGGGGGCTGGTCCCAGTCCACGCCGCGCGCGGCGGGGTAGCGGGCCAGGTGCTGGCGGTAGGGCCTGGGCAGCTCGCGCGGGACGCGCCGGGCCAGCGCGTTCACCCGCGCGTTGGGCACGCCCAGGGCCTTGGCGGTCTCGCGGAAGGCGGAGCGTGCGCCCAGGGTGGCGTGGGTGGAGATCATGGCCACCTGCTCGGCGCCGTAGGTCCGGTAGACGTGGGCGATGAGCTCGTCGCGCCGGCGCCAGCACACGTCAATGTCCAGGTCCGGGCAGTCGCGGCGCGAGGGGTGCAGGAAGCGCTCGAAGTAAAGCCCGTAGCGCAGCGGGTCCACGTTGGTGATGCCCAGGCAGTAGGCCACGATGGAGCCCGCGCCCGAGCCGCGCCCCACCGTCGGGATGCCGGCGCGACGGGCGTATTCCACGATGTCGGCCACCAGCAGGAAGTAGTCCGTGAAGCCGAGCTGGTGGATCAGCCCGAGCTCCTCGCGCAGCCGCGCTTCGGCCCGGCGGGACGACGCGTGCGCCCCCGGGGTTCCCCCGTTCCCCGCGGTGCCCCCGTAGCGCCGCTCCACCCCCGCCAGGCACAGCCGCAGCAGGTACCCCGGGCCGGTCTCGCCCTCGGGCACCGGGGCCTTGGGGAAGATGGGCGTGCCGAGCGACAGCTCGAGCGCGCAGTCCGCCGCCACCTGGGCGTTGGCGAGCAGCGCCTCGTCGGCCGCCTGGGGCTCGCCCGCGCCCGCGCACACGGCCCGCACGCGCCGCTCCCACTCGGCGGGCGGGGCGAGCCACGCCTCGGCCGAG
>JBBIHL010000571.1:0-2214 GCA_037447075.1 Candidatus Eiseniibacteriota bacterium
GCGGCATCGAGCCGAATCCTCTTTACGAAACGCTCCTGCCGGCGGTGGAGATTGTCCGCCGCGAACGCGTCGATTTTCTGCTGGCCGTCGGCGGCGGCAGCGTGCTCGACGGCACCAAGTTCATCGCCGCCGCCGCCCGCTATGACGGCGAGCCCTGGGACATGCTCGCTGGCAAGGGCAAGGTCAGCGCCGCCCTCCCGCTCGGCTGCGTCCTGACCTTGCCGGCCACCGGCAGCGAGATGAACACCTTCGCCGTGATCTCGCGCCAGTCCACCGGCGAAAAGCTCCCCTTCGGCAGCCCGCACCTTTACCCCAAGTTCTCCGTGCTCGACCCGGAGACCACTTTCACGCTGCCCATACGCCAGGTGCGCAACGGCATCGTCGACCCGTTCGCGCACGTGCTCGAGCAATACCTCACCTACCCTGCCGACGCGCCGCTCCAGGACCGCCTGGCCGAAGCGATCCTGCTCACCCTGATCGAAGAGGGCCCCAAGGCCCTCGCCAACCCCCGGGACTACGCCGCCCGCGCCAACCTGATGTGGTGCGCCACCCTGGCCTTGAATGGCCTCATCGCCACCGGCGTTCCCCAGGACTGGACCACGCACATGATCGGCCACGAGCTGACCGCGCTCCATGGACTCGATCACGCCCAGACCCTCGCGATTGTGTTCCCCGCCACCATGCGGATCTGCCGCGCGGACAAGCGCGCCAAGCTGCTGCAGTACGGCGAGCGCGTGTGGGGACTGCGGGAAGGCGATGCCGGCGCCCGCATCGACGCGGCCATCGAGCGCACCCGCGGCCTGCCGCTCGCCTTCACCGGCCAGGGCGAGCCCGAGCAGATCTTCGGCGACCCTTCCCAGGAGCGCACCCGCGCCTTCTTCGAGTCCGTCGGCATGCCGACCCGCCTCTCGGCCTACGCCATCCCCCAGAAAAGCATCCCGCAGGTCGCCGCCCGCTTCGCCGCCCGCGGCTGGACCGGCATCGGCGAGCGCGGCAAGGTCGGGCCTCGCCAGGTGGAGGAAATCCTCACCGCCTGCCTCTGAGGCCGGAATGCAACCATGAAATCCCCGCTGATCTTCCTGCTCACGCTGGGCGCTCTCGGCGCCCAAACCTACCAGCCCACCTGGGAGTCCATTGACAAACGGCCTACCCCGGCCTGGTTCTCCGACTCCAAGTTCGGCATTTTCATCCACTGGGGCGTGTATTCCGTGCCGGCCTATGCGCCCGTCATCCCCGGCAAACTCGCTTACGCCGAATGGTATTGGAACGCGATGACTCGCGGCCGCGATGACCCCAAAGCCAACCCGGTCCAGACCGGCACCTGGGCCTACCACCAGAAGATGTACGGGGCCGGCTTTCCCTACCAGGACTTCGCCCCGCAATTCCGCGCGGAGCTGTTCGACCCCGGCCACTGGGCGGACGTGTTCGCGCGCTCGGGCGCGAAATACGTCGTGCTGACCTCCAAGCACCACGAGGGCTTCGCCATGTGGCCCAGCAAGGAGGCTTCGGCCACCTGGGGCCGCCCCTGGAATGCCGTCGAGACCGGACCCCGGCGCGACCTCCTCGGAGACCTGACCGGCGCGGTCCGGCGCCGGGGGCTGCGGATGGGCTATTATTACTCGCTTTACGAGTGGTACAACCCGCTGTGGCTGGCCGACAAGCCCCGCTACATACGGGAACACATGAGGCCGCAATTCAAGGATCTCGTCACCCGCTACCGGCCTTCCCTCATCTTCAGCGACGGCGAATGGGACCTGCCGTCGGCCGAATGGCATAGCCCCGAGCTGCTGGCCTGGCTGTTCAACGAATCCCCCGTGAAGGCGGAAGTGGTCATCAATGACCGCTGGGGCAAGGACTCGCGCCACAAGCACGGCGGCTACTGGACCACGGAGTATACGCCCGGCATGAGCGGCATGGACCATCCGTGGGAGGAAAGCCGCGGCATGGGTTTCAGCTACGGCTACAACCGCGCCGAGCGTCTCGATCACTACCACACCCCCCGCCAACTCATTATCATGCTCATCGACCTGGGGAGCCGCGGCGGCAACCTGCTGCTCGACATCGGACCCGCTGCGGACGGCACGATTCCCGTGGTGATGGAGGAGCGCCTCGTGCGCATGGGCGACTGGCTCCGGATCAACGGCGAGGCCATCTACGGCACCCGGCCCGGGCAGACCACCCGGCAGTGGAGCGCCGGCGAAGTGCCCCCAACGG
>JBBIHL010000572.1:0-2208 GCA_037447075.1 Candidatus Eiseniibacteriota bacterium
GGCCGGCATGGCGCAGCGGGGCGCCCCGCTCGCGCGCCGCCCGGACCACGACCCGGGCTGCCGCGCGCCGGCGCGCCGACAGCACGGTCGGCGTTTCTGGCTTGAGGATGCCGGCCTTCTCGCGCGCCACGTCCTCCAGCCGGGTCCCCAGCAGCTCGGTGTGGTCCAGGCCGATCTCGGTGATGACGCAGACGCGCGGGCGCAGGACGTTGGTGCAGTCCAGGCGGCCCCCCAACCCCACCTCAGCCACCACCCAGTCCACCTTGCGGTCGGCGAAGTGCGCGAAGGCCATGGCCGTGGCCACCTCGAAGAAGGTCCGGCCCGCGCAGTCGGGCAGGGCGCGGACCCGCTCGAGCAGCGCCCCCAGCTCCGCCTCGGAGATGGCGCGCCCGCTCACGCGAATGCGCTCGCGGAAGTCCGTCAGGTGGGGGGAGGTGAAGAGCCCGGTGCGCAGCCCCGCCGCGCGCAGGATGCGCTCGGCGAACGCGCACACCGAGCCCTTCCCGTTGGTGCCGGCCACGTGCACGGCCTGGAAGCGCTCCTGCGGGTGCCCCAGCCCGTGGAGCAGCAGTTCGACGCCGCGCAGGCCGAGCGCCCGGCCGCCGCGCTCCAGGCCGTAGAGGGTTTCGAGGATCCGATGGTATGCCGTCAGCGTCACGACCTACGACCCGGGCGCCAGGGAGCCGGAAGCCGCGGGGAGGTCGGCCGCTTGGGAGTGGGGCGAGACGCCGCCGTCCGGCGCGAAGCCGCGCGTCGAGCGCCAGAGCATTTCGAGCAGGCGATCCACCTCGGCGCGCATCTGCTTGCGGTGGACCACGCGGTCCACGAACCCGTGCTCGAGCATGAACTCCGCCCGCTGGAAGCCGGGGGGGAGCTTCTCGCCGATGGTCTGCCGGATCACCCGGGCGCCGGCGAAGCCGATGAGCGCGCGGGGTTCGGCCAGGATCACGTCCCCCAGCGAGGCGTAGGAGGCGAGCACGCCCGCGGTCGAGGGATCCGAGAGGATCGAGATGAAGGGCAGCCGCTCCTGCTGGAGCCGCGCGAGCAGCGCCGCGGTCTTGGCCATCTGCATGAGCGAGAGGATGCCCTCCTGCATGCGCGCGCCCCCCGAGGCGCTCACCACCACCACCGCGCGCCGCTCGGCCATGCCGAGCTCGATGGTGCGCGCCACCTTCTCGCCCACCACCGAACCCATGCTGCCGCCCATGAAGAAGAAGTCCATGATCGAGAGCGCGACGGGCTTGCCGCCGATCGTCCCCACTCCGGAGAGCACCGCGTCCTTCATCCCCGTGGAGCGCTGGGCCGCGGCGATGCGGTCGGGATAGCGCATCTTGGCGTCGCGGAACTCCAGCGGGTCGAGCGCCTCGAGCCCCGCGAAGCGCTCGGAGAAGCTCCCCGGGTCGGCCAGGAAGCCCAGGTAGGTCCGCGCGGGGACGCGGAAGTGGAAGTTGCACTTCTCGCAGGTGTAGAGGTTCTGCTCCAGCGTGGTCTGGAAGATCGCCTCGCCGCAGCCCTCGCACTGCGTCCACAGGCCCTCGGGCACGTCGGACCGGGGCTTGGAGGGAGACTTGATCGCGGGACGTTCTCGTTTGAGCCAGGACATGCGTGCGCAGCTCAGGGTTCGGCGGCCGGTCCCCGGCGTCCGTTCCACTCCATCATCAAGGCGTCTTCCCCCGTGTCACGATAATACCCGCGTCGCAACCCCACCAGCCGAAAACCGTAGTCGCGGTAGAGCTGTTGCGCGGCGAAGTTCGAGACGCGGACTTCGAGCGTGAGATTCGCGGCGCGCCGTTGACGCGCGTGGGCGAGCAGGTCCTCGAGCAGCCGTCGCGCCACGCCCCGGCGGCGGAACGGCGGGGCCACCGCCAGATTGCCCAGGTGACCGCTGCCCCCGCCCAGCCAGGCGACCAGGTAGCCCGCGATGCGGGCCTGGATCAGCGCCACGCGTGCATACACCAGCGGCTGGGCCAGCTCTCCGGCGAAAAAGCTCTCGGGCCACGGGTCGCGGAACACCTCGCGCTCGATCGCCGCGACCTCCCGGAGGTCCGCGGCGGTCATGGCGCGCAGCTCCAGGGGCTGGGCGGCCGTCACGCGGCGGCGCACCCGCTCCTCCGCCTGCGCCCCCCGCACGTAGAGCGGCGCGAGCCCCTCGCCCGGGCCGGGGAGCCCGGCCGCCGCCCCGTCCCGCTTGAGCGCGGCACCGGCGAG
>JBBIHL010000573.1:0-2205 GCA_037447075.1 Candidatus Eiseniibacteriota bacterium
CGTAGGCCGAGACGCCGATCACCACGGCCCAGTGCTGGGTGCTGGCGGAGGAGGAGCAGGGGCTCGCCCTGTTCCGGCATCGGCAGCGCGCGGCGGCGTGGGAGGCGGCGAGGTAGGGGGGCCGGCGGGTGGTTCGCGGCTGGTGCGCCGCTCGCGATCCGCGGTCACGCCTCCGGTGACATGGGCGAGTACCCGATGGCGTCGCCGCGCCCGCCTTGACCCTTCCCGCGGCGCTTCCTAGACTGCCGGCAGCTCGAACACGGAGGTCCGAGACCGCTTGCGACTCACCGAACGCGTCCTGCGCCGGCTCCCCAAGACCGACCTCCACTGCCACCTGGACGGCTGCCTGCGCCCGCGGACCCTGCTCGAGCTCGCGCGCGAGCAGAAGCTCCGCCTCCCCACCACCAGCCTGCCCCGGCTCGCCCGGCTGCTGCGGGCCGGGCCGCGCGTGCGGAGCCTGTCCGACTACCTGAAGATCTTCGACCTCACGCTCTCGGTGCTGCAGACGCGCGACGCCCTGCGCCGCGCCGCCTTCGAGCTGGCCGAGGACGCGGCCGCGGAGAACGTGCGCCACCTGGAGGTGCGCTACTCGCCCATCCTCCACCGGCGCCGGCGCCTTCGGCTCGGCCAGATCGTGGACCCCGTGCTGGAGGGGCTGCGCGAGGCCGGCCAGCGCTACGGGATCTCCACCGGGGTGATCATCTGCGGCATCCGCAGCATGAACCCCCGGCACTCGGTGGCGCTGGCCGAGCTGGCGGTGGCCTACAAGGGCCGCGGCGTGCTGGCCTTCGACCTGGCCGGCCAGGAGAAGGACTACCCGGCCAAGGCCCACCGCGACGCCTTCCAGCTCATCCTCAAGAACAACATCAACTCGACCGTGCACGCGGGCGAGGCCTTCGGGCCGGCCAGCATCGGCCAGGCGCTGCACTACTGCGGCGCCCATCGCATCGGGCACGGGACGCGCCTGCGCGAGGACCCCGACCTGATGCGCTACGTCAACGACCACCGCATCCCGCTCGAGATGTGCCTGTCCTCCAACCTCCAGACCCGCACGGTGGCCTCGCTGCGGTCGCACCCGTTCCACTTCTACTTCAAGCAGGGAATCCGGGTCACGCTCAATACCGACAGCCGGCTGGTCTCGGCCACCACGGTGAGCAAGGAGCTGGCGCTGGCGGCGCGCGGCTTCCGGCTCAGCCCCTACGAGCTCAAGCGCATCCTCATCAACGGCTTCAAGAGCGCCTTCCTGCCCTACGCGGTCAAGGCTCGCCTGCTGCGCGACGTCAACGTGGAGATCGACCGCATCTTCATGGAGGAGTTCCCGGACGAGTACGACCGCGCGGCCACGCTTCTGTAGGCCGTCCGGCTCGCGGACGCCGCCGGAGGGGCGCCACCGTGGGCCCCAAGCCGCCGCGGGCTGACCGCCGCGAGAGCCTCCGGTGCCTTCCGGCCCGCCGCCTGGAGCCCCAGCCGATTGCGGCCGCCCGGGCGCCCTCCTATAATGCCTCGATTGCGGGATGCCCGCAGGAAGGCAGGCGCCCGAGGTCCCAGCGCCGTGGGGGGACCCCCGGGTCCGGTGTCGCGGAGGGGCCTGCCGGGGCCGGCCGCCGGGCAGTCCCGCGCCATCCCACCGCGCGGCCGCGGGGCAGGCGCTCACCACACCACGGGAGCAGGCAGCACGTGATTCGCGTTGTAGTTACCGGAGCGGCAGGTCGCTCGGGGGGGCTTGCCCATGGCTGAGGCTCCCACGGCGCCTCCCGCTTCGGCTTCGGGCCTGCAGCCCAAGCGGGTCCGGGACTCGATGAGCCGGACCCTCCAGCTGGTGCTGCCGCACGAGGCCAACGTGCACGGCACGGTGCTGGGCGGGACGGTGATGCACTGGATTGACCTGGTCGCCGCCGTGGTGGCCAACCGGCACTGCCGCCGCCCGGTGGTGACGGCCGCCATTGACGAGATCTCCTTCGAGGCGCCGATCCTGGTGGGGCAGCTGGCGCTGCTCGACGGGCGCATCACGCTGGCGGATCACAGCAGCATGGAGATCAAGGTGGAGGTGGAGTCGGAGGACCTGCTCACCGGCGAGCGCCGTCACACCAGCACGGCCTACGTGACGTTCGTGGCGCTCGACCCGGTCACGCGGCGGCCCACGGCGGTGCCGCCGCTGGTGCTGGAGACCGACGAGGAACGGACCGAGCACGCGCGCGCGCTGGA
>JBBIHL010000574.1:0-2203 GCA_037447075.1 Candidatus Eiseniibacteriota bacterium
CGCGGCAGCGTGGCCCGCAGCGGGTCGAACACCAGCCGCACCCGCCGCCGCCGCCAGCGGCGCGCCAGCTCGGGGTTCAGCGTCACCTCCCAGTCCCCGCGCGCCGCCGGGCTCACCGCGCAGCCTTCGTGGCGCAGCCAGCGGCCCACGAACTCGCGCCAGGCGGCCAGCTCGAGCGCGGCCCCGGCGGGCGGGGCGGGCCTCGCGGCGGGCCAGGGCGAGGGCTTGCGGCTCATCGGAGTACCGGGCCCGGCGACCATGCGCCCATCTCCTTGAACCACGCCTTCCCGGGGAAGATCAGGTCCTGGCGCTCCTTCTCTTCCTGGTACTGCCGGCGCGCGCGCATGAGGTGCTGGGCCAGGTCAGCGAAGCGCTTGCGGCGGGCGGCCGGCGTCGGGGCCTCGGTCCAGCGGCGGAACACCTCCTCCTCGAACGAGGCGCCCGGCTGCCAGGTGCCGAGGATCTCCTCGACCTCGCCGATCACCAGCTCGAACATGTGGATCTTGCGCTCGAGGATCTCCAGCACGTAGGCCTCGATGGTGCCGCGGGCCACCAGGTTCACCACCCACACCTGCTCCTTCTGCCCCAGCCGGTGGACCCTCCCGATGCGCTGCTCCACCCGCATGGGGTTCCAGGGCAGGTCGTAGTTGATGACCGTGCGGCAGAATTGCAGGTTGCGGCCCTCCCCGCCGGCCTCGGTGCTGAGCAGCACCGGGGCGTGGGCGCGGAAGCGGTCGAGCGATTCCTCCTTCTCGCGCCAGCCCAGCTCGCCGTGGAAGACGGCGGGCTCGATGCCCTCGGCCCGCAGCGCCAGAAGCAGGCTCTCCAGCGTGGAGCGGAACTGGGTGAAGATCACCGCCTTCTCGCCGCCCAGCTCGCGCAGGCGTTTCAGCAGCGCGCGCGGCTTGCTGGGGGCGTCGAGCTCGGCGGCCCGCGCCGCCAGCCGGCGCAGCGTGGCCCCGTCCAGGCCCTCGGGATTCTGGGCCATGCGCTCGAGCGTGCCGCGCGCGGCGTTCCAGGAAGAGCCCATCTCCTTCTGCAGGACCATGAGGGTGAAATACCAGCGATGCCCGGGCGCCCCCTCCGCGCTGCGCACCGCGGCCGAGATGAACTCGCTGACGTGCCGGTAGAGCCTGCGCTCCTCGGGGCTCTGCGGCACCCACATCGTCTCCACGCGCCGCGGGGCGAAGACGATGCTGGTGTCGGCCCGGCGGGTGCGGATCATGATGCTCTGCAGCAGGCCGCGCAGGCGGACGGTGTTGCGGGGCGCGCGCCGGTCGCCGCTCGCCATGAACTCGCGGCCGAACTGGGCGTAGGTCCCCACGCCCCCGGGGCGCACCAGCGTGGCCAGGTTGTAGAGCTCGCGCAGGTCGTTCTGGATGGGGGTGGCGGTGAGCAGCAGCAGGTAGCGCGGGTTGAGATCGTTGAGGAACTTCCAGCCCAGGGTCAGGCGGTTGCGCAGGCGATGGGCCTCGTCCACCACCACCAGGTCGTAGCCGGCCCCGCGCACGCGGCGGCGGTGGCGCTCGTGCCGCGCGGTCTCGAGCGACGAGATCACGAACGGGTGCCGGCCCCAGACCCCGGCGGGTCCGCGCGAGACCACGAAGTCCAGCTCGAACTTCTCCCACAGCTCGGCCCGCCACTGCTCGCACAGGGAGGCCGGCACCAGCACCAGCACGGTGCGCACCGCGCCGCGCAGGACGTACTCCTTGACGACGATGCCGGCCTCGATGGTCTTGCCCAGCCCCACCTCGTCCGCCAGGATGGCGCGCCCGCCGAGGTCGCGGATCACCTTGAGGCAGGCCTTGAGCTGGTGCTCGAAGCGTTCCACTCCGCGCAGCGAATCCAGGCACATGAGCCGGTCGGGCTCGGCCCAGGCTCCCCAGCGCTCCGCCTCGGCCCGCAGCTCGAACCCGTGGGGCGGGTCCGGCTCTCCCTGCAGCCAGCGCTGCACGGCGCGCTCGCTGTCGGGATGCCAGGCGAACGCAGCCGGCGCCGGCCCCCCGCCGCCGCCGTCACGAGACTCGCCCGGCGCCTCCACCACTGGCCATCTGCGGTCGGCCGCCAGGCGGCGCAGCTGGCCGTTGAACACCACCTCCAGCGTCTGGCGCCCGCGGTCGGTGTGGACCTCGACGACGAGGCCCTCGCCGAAGGCGGGGTGGCGCAGCCGCTGCCCCGGCTGGTAGCGCCCCGCGCCGTCTCC
>JBBIHL010000575.1:0-2197 GCA_037447075.1 Candidatus Eiseniibacteriota bacterium
GCGCAGGCGTCCGATGTAGGGCCACCGACTGCGGCGCCCGCGCGGCTGATCGGCCGCGCCCTCCATTCCCATGGGCGGTGGCTGTTCGATCCGGCGCGCCGCTGGCGCGGCGGACGCCGCCCGCTCGTGTGGCGCGGCGCGCACGCGCCCGATCCCGGTGACTTCTGCGTGGCCGAGGTGCCGCTCGACGAGGGTCCGGCCCGGCTGGTCGAGGTGCTGGGGGCCGAGGATCGCCCGGAATGGGACGACGCGTCGGTCGTGTCGCAGTTCCGCCTGCGTGCGCACTTCCCGCGCGCCGCGCTGGAGGAGGCCGCGCGGCATGGCGAGCCCGGCGCCCGCGAGCGTCAGGGACGCGTGGATCTGCGCGCCGCGGTCAGCTTCACCATCGACCCCGTGGACGCGCGGGACCACGACGACGCCTTGAGCTGCCGCGTGCTGCCGGGGGGGCGCTTCGAGGCGGGCGTCCACATCGCCGACGTGTCCCATTACGTCCCGCACGCCGGCGCGCTCGACGCCGAGGCGCGCGCCCGCGGCACCAGCACCTACCTGCCCGGGGGGGTGGTGCCCATGCTGCCCGAACCGCTCTCCGCCGACCTGTGCTCGCTGCGGCCGGGGGTGGACCGCCTGGCGCTCTCGGTGCTGGCGGAGCTCGATCCGGACGGGGAGCTCCATCGCTTCCGCCTGGTGGAATCGGTGATCCGCAGCCGGGCCCGGCTCCACTACGAACAGGTGCAGGAGCTCCTGGATGGCCGCGGGGTGCTGGACGCGGAGCTGGCGGGCCAGCTCCAGGGCCTGGCCCGGGCGCTGCGGGCGCGCCGCATGGCGCGCGGGGCGCTCGACCTGGAGGTCCCCGAAGTGAAAGCCTGGGTGGACGAACGGGGGCGGCCCTCGCGCATCGAGCGCCGGGCCCACCTGGAGAGCCACGAGATCGTCGAGGAGTTCATGCTGCTCGCCAACCGGTTGGTGGGGGGCGAGGGGGCGCGCCGCCGCTCGGGGCTGCTCTACCGCGTCCACGAGGCGCCGATGCCGCGCAAGCTGGAGGAGCTGGACCAGATGCTGCGCGCGCTGGGGCTGCCCCGCCCGGGCCGCTCGCCGGACGCGGCCGAGGCGCTGCAGGCGGTGCTCCGGGCCCGCCTGCCCGACGAGAAGCGGCGCCTGCTCCATCGCCTGGTGCTGCGCGCGCTCGCCCGAGCCCGCTACCTGGAACGCGACATCGGCCACTTCGGCCTGTCCACCCACGAGTACTGCCACTTCACCTCGCCCATCCGGCGCTACCCGGACCTCCACAACCACCGCCGCGTTCGCGAATGGATTCAGGCCCGGCCGGAAGGCGCCTGGGATCCCGAGGAGCTGGCCACCCTCGCCGAGGAGTGCTCCGCGTGCGAGGAGGTGGCCGCCGAGGCCGAGCGCGAGGCGGTGAAGGTCAAGTGCCTCCGCCACCTGGAAGGGCGACTCGGGGAGGAGGCATCGGGTATCATCAGCGGGTTGGTGCCCCAGGGGTTCTTCGTCGAGCTCACCGACGTGCCGGTGGAAGGATTCGTGCGCGTCTCGCTCTACCTGGACGACCGCTTCACGCTGGAACCCTCCGGCGTGCGCCTGGTCGGCCAGCGAACCCGCAGGCGCTTCGTGCTGGGCGACCCGGTCCGCGTGGTGATCGCGCGGGTGGACGTGCCCGCGCGCGAATGCGATATGGCGCTGATGGAACCTCGCCGCCGGCGCGGGCGCCGCGGCGGATAGGAGGACCCATGCCGAAGCGGAAGCAGGAGCGCCGCGGCACCCAGCGCGCGGACGCCCGCCTGTCCATGCGCGTCGAGGCGCAGCGGACGGGCGACGAAAGCACGCAGATCGTCACCGAGAGCCAGAACATCTCGGCCAACGGGGTCTACTGCCACTCGGCGCACTATCTGGCGCCGCTTTCCAAGGTGGCGCTCACCATCGTGCTGCCCAACTTCGGCGCGGAGAGCGGCCGCAGCGAGATGCTCAAGTGCGAGGGGGTGGTGGTGCGCTGCGAGCAGCTGCCCGGCCGCCGTTCGGCGCGGCCCTACGAGCTGGCCTGTGCCTTCACGGATCTGGACGAGGCGCGGCGCCGCCTGCTCGCGGACTACGTCACCTGGCGCAACCTGCAGGCGCTGCGGGCCGCCGCCCGGGGTCGGGCCCTGGAGGGGCGGCGGAAGGCGCGCAAGCCGCGCGCCGCCGC
>JBBIHL010000576.1:0-2194 GCA_037447075.1 Candidatus Eiseniibacteriota bacterium
CCGCGGTGCCCCAGTCCCCACCATCTCTCCGCCCCCCTTCCCACCCCCGCGCCCCCAATGCTAGCGTCCCTCGCGTCGTCGCCGCCCCCGACCCAGGAGCCCCACGATGACCCCAGCCCCCAGCAAGCGCCTCAAGAACCGCCGCACCCTCGACGCCCGGCCCGACACGCTCGACTTCCGCGACGTCATGTACCAGCCCACCCTGGTCGAGGTGCCGGAGCGCATCCCGCTCGCCCGCTACCTCAAGCTCAAGGTCCCGATCCTCGACCAGGGCCGCCAGGGCGCGTGCACCGGGTTCGGGCTCGCTGCCGTCGCCCACTACCTGCTGCGCAGCCGCCAGGTGGACCCCGACCCCACGCCGGTGAGCCCGCGCATGCTCTACGAGATGGCGCGGCGCTACGACGAGTGGCCGGGCGAGAAGTACGAGGGCTCGAGCGCGCGCGGGGCCATGAAGGGCTGGCACAAGCACGGGGTGTGCAGCGAGAAGGCCTGGCCCTATCGCGCGCAGCAGGGCGGGTTCACCTCGGAGCGCGCCCGGGACGCCATCGGGCGCCCGCTGGGCGCCTACTTCCGCGTGAACCACAAGAGCCTGGTGGCCATGCACGCGGCGCTGGCCGAGGTCGGTATCCTCTACGCCTCGGCCAACGTGCACTCGGGCTGGGACCGGGTGCAGCCGGACGGGAGCATCCCGTTTCCCGGGGATGACGAAGGCGGCCACGCCTTCGCCATCGTGGCCTACGACGAGCGCGGGTTCTGGATCCAGAACTCCTGGGGGCCGGGCTGGGGGAAGAACGGCTTCGCGCGGGTGAGCTACGACGACTGGCTCGCCAACGGCTCCGACGTGTGGGTGGCGCGGCTGGGGGCGCCGGTCACGCTGCGGGCGGCGGCCTCGGCGGCGGTGAGCCACTCGCCCGGCGCGCGCCAGAGCCAGGCCTACTCCTACGCCGACCTGCGCCCGCACGTGATCACCCTGGGCAACGACGGGGTATTACGCGACAGCGGCACCTACGGCACCAACGCGGACGAGTGCCAGGCCATCTTCGCCCAGGACTTCCCGCGCCTCACCAAGGGCTGGAAGAAGAAGCGCCTGCTGCTCTACGCGCACGGCGGCCTGGTCAAGGAGGACGGCGCCATCCAGCGGGTGGCGGAATACTGCGCCCAGATGCTGCCGCTTGAGGTCTACCCGCTGGCCTTCGTGTGGAGGAGCGATTACTGGACCACGCTCACCAACATGTTGGAGGACGCGCGCAAGCGCCGCCGGCCGGAGGGCTTCCTGGACGCCGCCAAGGACTTCCTGCTGGACCGGGCCGACGACTTCCTGGAGCCCGTCGCCCGCCAGCTCACCGGCAAGGCGGAGTGGGACGAGATGAAGGAGAACGCGCTGCGCGCCACCACCGAGCGCGACGGGGGCGCGCGCTTCGCGCTGCGCTGCCTGGCCCGGCTCAAGAAGGCGGACCCGTCGGTGGAGATCCACGTGCTGGGGCACAGCGCGGGGAGCATCTTCCACGCGCCGCTCGTGCAGCTGCTCACCACCCGCGGCCCGATCACCTCGGGCCCGCTGGCGGGCGCGCGCGGGCTGGGCCTCGAGGTGGCGACGTGCACGCTGTGGGCGCCGGCCTGCACCGTGGCGCTGTTCAGGCAGTGCTACCTGCCGGCGCTGCGCAGCGGCCGCATCGGGCGCTTCTCCCTCTTCACCCTCACCGACCAGGCGGAGCGCGACGACCACTGCGCGAACATCTACCACAAGTCGCTGCTCTACCTGGTCTCCAACGCCTTCGAGGAGCGCGCGCGCATCCCGCTGCTGCGACCCGACGGCGAGCCCATCCTCGGCATGGAGCGCTTCGTGGGCCGCGACGCCGAGCTGCGCTCGCTCTTCGCCCAGCGCCCCGACGATTGGGTGCGCGCGCCGAACACGGCGGCGTCGGGAACGCCCTCGGCCTCCGCCGCCCGCCGCCACGGCGACTTCGACGACGACGCGGCCACGGTGCAGGCCACGCTGCAGCGCATCCTCGACGCCCCGGTCACCGAGCCGATCCGCTTCGGCCGCACCGGGTCCTCGCTGCGCGACCGGCGGCTGCAACTGGCGGGCTGATGCGCGCGGCGTGGGCCGCCGGCCTGGCGCTGGGCGTGGCGGTGGCGTCGTTGGTGGCTGCCGCGCCGGCCGCCGCGACCTACGTCCACAAGCACCGGGCCG
>JBBIHL010000577.1:0-2192 GCA_037447075.1 Candidatus Eiseniibacteriota bacterium
GCGGGACCGGCGCTTCGAGACCGAGGGCGAGTGGAAGGCCAAGCTGGCCGGGGGCACCCGCGGCACGGTGGAGGCCCTGGCGCGGGAGCTGCGCGAGGCGCTCCGGGGCTGAGGCGCCGGCCCGCTCTCGTCAACAGCGTGGCCGGAGTGTATCGAACTATGGACATGCCCAGCACGGGGACCGTCCCGCTACACTGCCTCTCCGTATGGGAGGCGAAGGGGGCAGATCCTCGGGAAGCCGGCGCCGGATCGGCGGGCAGCTCCAGCTGCCGGTTTGGAGCAGCGCGCAGGCCCGAGCGACGTGCCCGTCACCCTCACGGGTCCCGCCAGGACCGGGTGCACCAGCGGCGATGGCCGGGATCGGCGTCGAAGGGGGGAGCGCCGTGAAGAAACGCCAGCCGGCCCTGACCACGAACCTGGGCCTGCTCTACGCCGCGGACTGCTTCGATCTCTTCGCCGCTTTAAAGGACGCCTCCGTCGATTGCGTGTTCGCGGACCCTCCCTTCAACCTGCGCAAGGATTATGGCCACGGTGTCATGCGCGACTCGCTCGAGCGCCGGGACTACCTCAAGTGGTCCTTCGCCTGGCTCGACGAGTGCGTTCGCCTGCTCAAGCCCGGAGGAGCGCTGTTCGTCTACATCCTGCCGCACTGGGGCTACCACCTGGCAGCGCACATCGAAGAATCGGGCATGACGTTCCGCCACTGGATCGCGCTCTCGATGAAGGGGACGTTCCCCCGTGGGCGGAAGCTCTACCCCGCCCACTACGCGGTCCTGTATTTCACGAAGGGGGAGCCCAAGACGTTCAACCGGATCCGGCTGCCGGTGCCCAGGTGCCGGCACTGCGGCAGGGATATCAAGGACTACGGTGGACACCGGAAGTACCTGAATCCCCTGGGCCTGAACCTCACCGATTTCTGGGAGGACACGGCTCCGGCGCGCCATCAGAAGTTCAAGGCCCGCTGGCACATCAACGAGCTGAAGCCGATGATCCCCGAGCGCTGCATCCGGATTTCCACCAACGAAGGAGATATCGTGCTGGACCCCTTCGGGGGCGGGGGCTCCACGTACGAGGTCGCCCATCGTCTCGGCCGCTACTGGCTGGGGACCGAGATCGCGACCGCGGCCGCCGTCCAGGACCGCTTCCGCCGCCATTTCCCGGGCCTCAAGCCGGCGTTGCCCGCGCCCCTGGCCCGGGTCTTCACGGACCCGAATCCCGCCTTCACGCTCCCTCGCCCCTAAGTGCCTCGGATCGTCGAGGAGGAGTTCTACAACGGGGCCCGCGAACGGCTGGACCGTCTGGGGCTGACCCCGGTCCTCGATGACCTCCGGGCCATCCTCACAGGGTTCGACCTGCGGGTGAAGGAGGAAAGAGACGCCAACGGCGGGGCGGCCGTGCGTCGCCTCATTGATCAGCGCTTCACCGCACGTTGGACGAAGGCCCAGACCGGGGACGTAGACTGGGTCACGTGCCGGGTGGTCAACGGCACACGGGTCTGCCTGGGCGTCGAGATCCAGATGTCGGCCCGGAGCGACCTCATCGTGATGGATCTCGTCCATCTCCGGAGGGCGCTGGTGAACGGGCTGATCGACGTCGGCGTGCTGGTGGTCCCGAGCGACCGGCTGGGCGTCTTCCTGACCGACCGAGCTCCCCGGATGAGTGATGCCAAGCGCCACGTCCAGGAGGCTCGGGCCGACGACCTCCCGCTCGCGCTCCTGGCCATCGAGCATGACGGCCCGGGCCCAGCCCTGGCCAAGCAACGGAAGCGCCGCTGACCAGGGCGTCCGGGGGGGGCCAGCTACCCCGGCTGGCCGTCCTCGGGCCAGGGGAAGTTCGCCGCGAGGATCTCGAAGGACCGCCGGCCGCCCGGGAGCTGCGCCACCACGGCATCCCCCACCCGCTTGCCGATGAGCGTGCGGGCCATGGGCGCCAGGACCGAGATGCGGCCCTGGGCCGGGTTCGCCTCGTCGGAGCCCACGATCTGGTAGAGGACCTGCTTGCCGTCCTCGTCCTCCAGCCGCACCGTGGACCCGAACGTCACCCGGTCGCCGGAGGTCGGGGGATCGATGACCTCGGCGGCACCCAGCTTGGCTTCCAGCTCGTTGATCCGCCCCTCCACGAAGGCCTGCCGCTCCCGGGCGGCGTGGTACTCGGCGTTCTCCGACAGGTCGCCGTGGGAGCGCGCCTCGGCG
>JBBIHL010000578.1:0-2190 GCA_037447075.1 Candidatus Eiseniibacteriota bacterium
GTCGGCAAGGGAGACCTGACCAAGCGCGGCGTGAGCCAGGCGTGGGCCCCGAGCGCCACGGCGGCCGCGGCCAGCGAGGTGCCGGCCACGGCCTCGCTGCGCAGGGCCAGGTTGGCGCCCAGCGCCGCCACATAGTAGGCACCGTAGGCCGCCGCCGCAAACGCGAGCAGGGCCGCGGGCCGCGCGGCACCCTGGTAGGCGGAGGGAACCAGCCAGGCCAGCACCTCGGGCGCGAAGAGCGAAAGCCCCAGAGCGGCGAGCGAGGACGCCGCCACGTAGAGGCCCAGGATGCGGGCGTAGAGCCGCGGGGCGTCGGGTTGCTGCGCGCGCGCGAAGGCGAAAGGGCCGAACGCCAGCTGGAAGGCCGAGACCACCAGCATGAGCGCGGCGAAGAACTTGGCCGCCACCGCGTAGACCGCCACCTCCTCCAGCGTGCGGGTGCGCACCAGGAACCAGCGGTCGGCCGACCCCATCACGCCGTAGGCCAGCGCGCCGGCCACGAACGGCGCCCCGTAGCGGAGCATGCGCCTGAGCACCCCCGGGTCGGGGCGACCCCTCACGCTGTGGCGCAGCAGCAGGGCGGCGGCGGGCAGGACCAGCGCGTCGCCCAGCAGCTTGCCGTAGAAGACCCCGACCACCCCGACCTTCATGACCAGGACGAAGTGGAGCGAGAGGCCGGCCACCAGGACCACGTTCGCCAGGTTCAGCGCCACGAACTTCCAGGGCTGGAAGGTGACGCGCAGCACGTCGTTGGCGAAGAGGAGCAGCAACGTGGCCGGTACCGAGAGCGCCGCGATGCGCGCGTACTTGGCGTAGTCGTCCGATCCCAGCAGCGCCCCCGCGAGCCAGGGCGCCGCGGGCACCGCCAGCGCCGCGAACAGGGCCCCCACCCCCAGGCGGAAGGCCAGCGAGGACGACACCATGGTGCGCCGCGCCCGGGTGTCGGGCTCCTGGTAGAAGAAGCGCGCGAGCGCGGCATCCATGCCCACCACGAGCAGCAGCAGCGCGAGCTGGGCGTAGGCCAGCACCGCGTCGGCCACGCCGTAGGCCTGTTGCGAGAGCGCGCGGGTCAGGATGGGGACGAGCAGCAGCTGCACCGCTCGCCCGCCGGCCTGGCCCACGCCGTAGACCAGGGACTCCCCGGTCAGGCGCTTGAGGGCCTCACGCACGTCGCGGCTCCGGGGACGTACGGGGGGACGCGCCGGCCGAGTACGTTGGAGCCGCCAGGCCGGCCATCCCCCAGGCCCGCGGCCGGCATCGCCGTGCCGCCGCTCGGCCGCGCCTCGTGCGCGGCCTCACCGAGGCGTCGGCTCGCTCCTCCATCCCTGGCTCTCGCGAGCCTTCGACTCGCGGCACGGCGATGCCGGCCTGGCGGGCCTCCCCTCCACTCACGCCCGCACCCCAAGCGGGTTGTCCGCCCCGCACCAGGGGCAGGCCCACTCGCGCGGGGCCGGGCGCGGTGGGTCGAGCACCACGTGCTCGCCGCAGGCGCGGCACACGTGCGTCACCCGGCGCAGGCCGCGCTCCCCGCTCTTCTCGAAGGCGAGCACGTAGTTGGCGTCGCGCGCCAGGTCCCAGCCGAAGACGCGCTCGAGCCAGGCCAGCGCCCGCACGAACCCCCGCTGGAAGGGCTTGGTGCGGGGGTCGTTCATCCACGAGAACCCGGCCGGGACGCTCGCGTAGCCGCGCAGGACCAGTCCCCGCCCGTAGAACAGGCCCACCAGCTTCTCGAGGTCGAAGCGCTGCTGGTGCTCGAGACGCTTGCCCAGCTTGAGCAGGACGTACTTGGCGAAGACCCCGGCGAAGCGGTAGAGGCGGTCGTCGAAGGAGGACGAACGCGGCGCGCTCACGTAGAGGGTGCCCCCGGGACGGAGCACCCGCGCCAGCGAATC
Source organism: Candidatus Eiseniibacteriota bacterium (assembly GCA_037447075.1). Lineage (GTDB taxonomy): Bacteria > Eisenbacteria > RBG-16-71-46 > RBG-16-71-46 > RBG-16-71-46 > JBBIHL01. The sequence continues at coordinate 1,893 of JBBIHL010000578.1, forward strand.
GCAGCAGGCGTCGAGCTCGGTCACGTGCTCGAGCACGTAGTGGCAGACCACCAGATCGAAGCTGTGGTCGCGCAGCGGGGCGCGCGCCAGGTCGGCTCGAAGCACCGAGGCGTGCGGGGAGCGCTGCGGCGGACCGGGGGGGAACTTGACGTCGAACGCCACTACCGCCAGGTCCGTGCGCTCGCCGTAGGACCACGACCCCGGGCCGCAGCCGGCATCCAGCACCCGGCTCCCCGGCCGCGCCTGGGCGATCAGCTCGCGCAGGAAGAGCGGGCGCTCGTCGCCGGCGCGGGCGGGC
>JBBIHL010000579.1:0-1746 GCA_037447075.1 Candidatus Eiseniibacteriota bacterium
GCCCCCGAGAGCGCCACGCCGCCGGCGCGCAGGCGCACCACCGAGAGCCCCAGCGCGGTCACGGCGCCCGGGTGCTCGCCCGCGGCGCGCAGCCGCAACCCCCAGGGGGTGCGGAACAGCGTCCACTGCGCGAGCGGAACCAGCGCCGCGGTGGCGAGCACGAGCGGCGTGCCGAGCACCGCAGCCAGCGCCGGCCAGCCGCCCGGCCCCGGCGGCGACCACTGGGGGAGCCCCACCACCCGGCTCGAGATGCTGGTGGAGTGGAACACCACGCCCAGGATGAAGCGGCCGAGCCCCGCGGCCAGCAGGTTGATCCCGAGCCCGCTCGTGATCTGGTCGGCGCGAAAGCCCACGGTGAGCAGCGCGTGCAGCCCACCCATGAGCGAGCCGGCCAGGGCCGCGGCTGCCACGCCCAGCCAGGGGTCCTGGGTCCAGTAGGCGGCCAGGGCGTAGGCGAGCGCGCCGATCAGCAGCATGCCCTCGAGCCCGATGTTGACGATGCCCCCGCGCTCGCCGAAGCAGGCGCCCACCGAGGCCAGGGCGTAGGGGACGCTGATGCGCAGCGTGGAGGCGACGAAGGCCAGGAGGTCCATCATCGCGCCCCGTTCACTCCAGCCTGCGGGCCAGTCGTTCCACGCCCTGCTGCGCCGCGATGGTGGCGAGGATCACGACGGCCTGGAGGATGTCCACCAGCTCCTTGGGCACGTAGGGATTGATGACCAGCCCCCCGTAGGAGAGGGCGCCGAAGAACAGCGCGGCGGCGGCCACGCCCAGCGGATGGTTGCGTCCCAGCAGGGCCACCGCAATGCCCAGGAAGCCGACCCCACCCGAGAATCCCAGCTCGAAGAAGTGCTTGTGCCCGAGCACGGAGTTCGCCCCCGCGAAGCTGGCCAGCGCTCCCGACAGCGCCATGGCGTGGACCTGGCGCCGGCCCACCGGGATGCCGGCGTATTCGGCGGCGCCGGCGCTCAGGCCCACGGCCTGCAGCTCGTAGCCGGTGCGGGTGCGGAACAGCACCCACCCCACCAGCGCGCAGGCCAGCGCGGCCAGCAGCAGCGCCAGGTTCACCGGCGAGCCGCGCAGCGCGGGGAGGAGCCCGTCCAGGCGCGGCAGCACCGCGCCCGGGCCCACCGGAGCGGTGTGGACGGTCTCAGGCTCGAACGCGAAGCGGCCCAGGTAGGCGACCAGGGTGAAGGCGACGAAGTTCATCATGATCGTGTTGATGACCTCGTGGGCGCCGAAGCGCGCCTTGAGCGCTCCGGGGACGGCCGCCCAGGCCGCGGAGGCCGCGGCGCCCGCCAGCAGGCAGAGCGGCAGCAGCGCCCAGCCGGGCAGGTGGGAGAGCCCGGCCCCGGTGACGCCGATGGCGAACGCGCCCACCACCACCTGACCCTCGACGCCGACGTTGAAGAGCCCGGCGCGCAGCCCCACTGCCACCGCGAGCCCGGTGAAGACCAGGGGCGTGGCCTTGAAGAGCAGCTGTCCCCAGCCGTAGGCGCTCCCCAGGGTGCCGGCCGCCATCCGGGCGTAGATGCGCCACGGGTCCTGGCCGGCGGCCGCGACGCACAAGGCGCCCAGGAGCAGCGCGATCGCGACGGCGAGCAGCGGCCCGGCCGCCTGGAGCGCGCCGCGCCGGCTCATGACGCGGGGGCCGCCGCGGCCTGGCCGGTCATGTGGAGCCCCAGCTCGCGCTCGCTCGCCCGCTCGGGGGCGGTCTCGTGGACGATGCGCCCGCCGAACATCACC
>JBBIHL010000579.1:1756-2183 GCA_037447075.1 Candidatus Eiseniibacteriota bacterium
GCTCTTCCGATCTGAACATCACCAGGACGCGGTCGGAGAGCGAGAGGATCTCGGCCAGGTCGGCCGAGACCAGCAGCACGGCCCGGCCGCGCTCGCGCTGCTCCAGCAGCCGGTCGCGCACCAGCTCCACCGCCCCCAGGTCGATGCCGCGCGTGGGATGCGCGGCCACCAGCACCTGGCCCGCGCGCGAAAGCTCGCGCCCCACCACCAGCTTCTGCTGGTTGCCTCCCGAGAGCGTGCGGGCCGGCGCCTGGCGCCGCGGGGGGCGCACGTCGAACTCGCGCAGCAGCTGCTCGCAGCGCGCCCGGATGGCGCGGCGCTTGAGGCGCAGCGGCGCGCTGAAGCGCGGCAGCTCCTGCAGGCCCAGGATGCTGTTCTGCTCCAGGGTGAACTCGGGCACCAGGCCGCGGCCCAGCCGGTCGCCGGG
>JBBIHL010000580.1:0-2176 GCA_037447075.1 Candidatus Eiseniibacteriota bacterium
GTCCGGCGGTCCGGGCTTCGGCCCGGTGGCGAACACCGGGGAGGTGTACTCGTTGGCGGCGACCCCGGCGTCGTTGTCGCCGTAACACTCGTCCTGGCCGAAGCTCATGCCGAACGCGCTCTCGACGCAGTCCACGATCGTGTTGAGCCGGTCGTCGTAGCAGGCGGTGGCCGGGACGCCGGTGGAGTTCATCTTGCCGACGATCTCCGTGTCGAGACCGTAGGTATTGGCGCTCGTGCAACCGAGCCAGTAGAGCCGGTCGGTCGTGGCGAGCTTGTGCCTCACGAAACCGCTCGCCCCCGGCGCCGTGCTGATGGGCGGGCAGGCCAGCTCCTGGGTGGACCCGGTCACGGCGTCCACCGGACAGGTCGGGAACTTGCCCAGGACCCCGGGATAGGCCTGGGCGGCGAAGTTGTAGGCCGCCTCCGGGGCGTCGCCGTAGTCGCTGCCCTGGGTGTTGCAATCGTCGGGGCCGTCCACGTCGGTGGCCTGAAGGACGGGTGCGGCGAGCAGGCCGGCCGCGAGGATCGGCAGGCCGATGCGGATGAGGGCGGATCGCATGAGGTGCCTCCCCTGGGTGAAGCGTCTCGTGGGTCTCGCCGGCACAAGGGGTGAAGCGCGGGCGGAAGACCCCTCCAGAGGACTGGTCGCTGGCCGAGCGGCCCACGTTCTACGGGTGGCCGGAATCCGGCCGGCGCCGCAAACACCCGGCGGACTCGCGCGACATCCCGTGTAGAAGGCTGGTGCTGCAGGACAGTGTCCGTCCCCGCCTGGAACCCGAGCGCCGGGGACGAGCCCCCCGGGGAGATCCGGGCTTGACCCATTCGGCCGCCGCGGGCCGCAGGCCCGCGGCAACGGAGGAGACCATGAAGGCCCATGCCCCCCTCGCCGCGGCGCTCATGACGTGCGCCGCGCTGACACCCGGGCAAGCCGCCTGGGGCCAGTGCTATCCCGTGTGCACCCCGGTCTGCAACTCCGTCATCCCCCTCTGGTTCGTGGTCCTGCCGGGGCCGGGTGACACGTACCCGCCGGCGCTCAACCCCGAAGGCAACCCCTACACGATCATCCTGCGCGATTGCCTCAATCAGCCCTACGCCGGCCTGCCGGTCTTCCTGGACTTCTCCCTGGCCGGGGACATCGTCCTTTCCGACACGCAGGAGCCCGGGATGGTGCTGGACTGCGCGGCGCGGCGCCTGCACGGGGTCACCGACGCGCAGGGGCGCGTGACGTTCGTGGTGCGCGGCGCGGGAGCCAACTCGCTTCCCGGGGGCGGCATCGGCCCGGGCGGGTTCGGTCAGGTCAGGGTGGCGGCGTCGAGCACCGTGGTGGCAACCGTCACCGCCGCGACCCCGGACCAGAACGGCGCCGGCGCCGGCGGCACCGTGGTCAACGGGGTGGACCCGAGCGACGGCAGCTTCATGCGCTACGACGTGTTCAACTACCCGTTCACTGCCGGGCGCTCCGACCTGAGCGGCTCCGGCATGGTGGATCCGGCCGATCTTTCGGTCTTCCGCGATTTCCTGTTCAACGACGCGGCTTCCGCCGCGCCGCAGACCACGAGCTACTGCCCGTGACCCGGGGCATGCGGAAGGGCGCGTTCCTGGAAGCTCGCGGTCCGATCGCGCGGGCGCCCGACGTGCACGGGATGGCGTTCGCCCGCGCAGGGTGTAGGCTGGTGCCCGGGCGCCGCCGACGGAGCGGGGCCTGCCCGTGAATCTGGAAGCTCGAGCACTCGAACCCATGGAACACGACTCGGCTTCGCTCCTGCTGTCGGACGCGCTCGAAGGCCGCCTCGAGCCCGACCGGGCCCGCCCGGTGTGGGCGCACGTCGCCGGCTGCGCCGACTGCCAGCAGGCGATGAGCGTGATGCACCACGTGCGCCACGAGGTGGCGTTGCACGGCGAGGCCCTCTTCAACGGCCACCCGGCCTCCGAGGACCTGGTGAGCTTCGCCCTGGCCGAGGAGCGGCTGGCCACCCCGGCGCTGGCTCGCATCCGCGCGCACCTCCAGCTGTGCGAGTCGTGCACCCGGGAAGTGCAGGCGACGCGGGGGGCGGAGGCGGCGCGACCGGCCTGGCGGCCCGCTCCGCTGCGCTCCCTGTTGCCGGCGCTGCGCTGGGAGGCCGCGCCCGCGCTCGCCCCGGCCCTCGCGGCGCTCCTGCTGGTCCTGGCGGTGC
>JBBIHL010000581.1:0-2170 GCA_037447075.1 Candidatus Eiseniibacteriota bacterium
TCGTAGCCCAGGCGGTTCCACCCGGCGGAGAGCCACACGCCGTCGCCCAGCTGCCGGCCCAGCTCCAGCCCCAGCCCGTCGCGCCGGCTGCGGAAGCCCTCGCCGAACAGGGCGCTGGCGAGCACGCCCGCGTCCCAGCGCCGCCCGAGCTCGAAGCCCGCGCGCCCGTCCACCCAGTGGGCGCGCGACGCGGTGCGGACGCCCTCGCCGCCCTGTGCGGCCCACTTGGCCGCCCACCCCAGCGAGGCGGAAAGCCGCTCGAACGCGCGGCCGGTGCCGTGCGCCGAGAGCACGTGCGCCACGCGCCGGCCCGGGCCGGCGGCGGTCACTCGGGGTGCCGTGGCCCCACCGGTGACTTCGTCCAGGCGCAGCTCGTAGCGACCCAGCGCGTCCCAGGCCTCGGCCGCGGGCCGGCGGTAGGCGATGCCGACCTGGAAGCGCTCCTTCCTCACGCGGCCGCGCCCGTGCTCGGTGGAGAGGCTCGCCAGGTTGCGGCCCAGCACCGTCCACGCGCTGTCCACCCGCCCGGCCGCCGCCAGGGTGAGAAGCGCTCCGTCCCCCATGCGTCCGCTGCGCAGCTCCAGGCGCGAGGTCGCCTTCCAGCGCTCGTCCTCCAGTCGCTCGATCGCCGCGCTCGCCGCGGTGCTCGGCCCGGCGCCCGAGCCCAGCAGCGGGCTCACCCGCTCGAACGAGAGGTTCACGCGCGTCCCGTCGGCGAGCCGCCAGGCGTTGCGCAGGCCCAGCGCGGCCTCGGCGTCGCGCCCCGAGAGGGCGTCGCTCAGCCGATACTCGCTGAACAGGTGCGCTCCCCCCGTCATGTCGGCATCCACGCCCACGGTGGTGGCGAGCCGACGGCGGCCTGGGTCGAGCGCGTAGAGCGACGACAGGCTCGACGCCAGCTCGTGCCGCGCGTAGAGGCGGCCGCGGGCGCTGAACCGGAACTCGCCGCCCAGCGCCGCCGTGCGGCGGCTGTCGCGCACGTCCTGATCGTACTCGGCGTAGCCCGAGAGCTCGGGCCTTCCCGCCCACTGCGCCTGCAGCCGCGTGTGCAGGGCCAGGCTGGCGGGAGGCGCGCTCGCGCCCCGGAGCTTCTCGAGCCCGGCGCGCACGCCCAGCTCCCCGCGGAGCGTCCGGCTCAAGGACTGGTCGAGGGCCACCAGCAGGCCGCCGCGACGCTCGTCGCCCCCGGCGTCGGAGGAGTAGAGGGCCTCGCCGCGCAGCTGGGAGCGCTCGGCCAGGCGGGCGTTGAGGCGCGCGCCGGCCTCGCCCCGGCCGGCGGCGAAGCCGGCCGACGGGTTGAAGAACGCGCGGTCGGTCACCGCCCCGTAGAGCCGCGCCTGGAGGCGCCCGCCCTCGTGGCCCAGCTCCAGCCGGGCGCCGTCCCCGCGCCCGCGGCCCGCGCCCCGGGTGGCGGCGTATTCGGCGAGCAGGGTGGTGTGCGATCCCAGCCGGGTCGCCGCGAACGCGCTGCGCAGCTCGCCGCGCTCGCCCGGGCTGTGGTCGTCCACGTAGGAGCCTCCCAGCTCGAGGCGCTCGTGCACCTTGAAGCGCCCCTCCCCGCCCGAGACCCAGAAGGGCTCCCCTCCCGATTCCAGGTCGTAGTGCACGCGCACGAACACCGGGTTCAGCTCGGCGTCCACCGAAGGCACCGGGGACTTGAACAGGATGACCCCGGCGCGCGCGTCCAGCTCGTAGTCGGTGAAGCGGGCGCGCGGCGCGCTGCGCAGCACCACCCCGGGCTGGTTGCGGTCCCGCGTCACGATCTCCACCCGCTCGCTGTTCTCCAGGACGGGCGCGCGAGCGAGCGCGTAGGGTCCCGAGGTCCCGAGCCCCGGCAGCTCGTCCACGCGGTGGGGCGAGCGCTCGCGGCTGGTGAAGGCGTCCACCCGCATGCGGTGGTCCTCGAAGTGGCCCGCCGCGCCGCTGAGGCTGCGGCTGAACGCTCCCAGGGCACGCGGGCCCGCCGCGCTCTGCGTGACGAAGTCCCCGTAGGTCAGGGAAGCGCCGCGGCGCTCCAGGCGCGCGTAGAGGTTCCCGGTGGACTGCGCCTCGTAGCCGCGCGCCCCGGCGTCGCCGTAGACCGGGTAGTAGGCGTCGGGCTGGATGTCGCGGAAGCGGCGCAGGTTCTCGGGCTTGTCCGAGTCGTAGCCCAGGGTGAGCAGCAGGTCGT
>JBBIHL010000582.1:0-2166 GCA_037447075.1 Candidatus Eiseniibacteriota bacterium
CCATCCCCAGGGTCTCGCGCAGCAGCAGCAGGTTCATGGGCTACTCATAACGAAGGGCCTCGATGGGATCGAGGCGCGCCGCCCGGGCGGCCGGGTAGGAGCCGAAGAAGATGCCGACCAGGGAGGACATCAGGATCCCCAGGCCCACGGAGGGGAAGTTGACCGCCGCCGGCAGCGGGCTCACCGCGCCCACCAGCAGCGCCAGGCCGATGCCCGCCAGGATGCCGATCACGCCGCCCGAGAGCGACAGGGTGGTGGACTCGACCAGGAACTGGGTGAGGATGTCGCGCCGCCGCGCGCCCAGCGCCTTGCGCACGCCGATCTCGCGCGTGCGCTCGGTCACCGACACCAGCATGATGTTCATGATGACGATGCCGCCCACCACCAGCGAGATTGCGGCCACGCCGATCGAGACGATGAAGATGCCTCCGGTCAGGTTGCGGTAGAGCTCCAGCCAGGTCTCGGCGGTGGTGATGCCGAAGTTGTCGGAACGGCCCGGCGGCAGGTGGCGGCGATTGCGCATCACCGTGCGGGCCTCCTGCTGGGCCAGCGGCAGCGAGGGGGCGTCCACGCTCTTGATGGCCACGGTGAGGGAGCCCCGCTCCCGCTTGTACTTCTGGAAGGTGCGGATGGGAATCACCACGAAACGGTCCTGGCTCTGGCCGAACATCTTGCCCTTGGCCTGGGTGACGCCCACCACCTCGAAGTTCTCCGCACCCACGCGGATCCAGCGTCCCAGCGGATCGCGGCCGGGAAACAGCTCGTCCACCACCTCGGGGCCGATCACGCACACCAGCCGCCGGCGCTGGTCGTCGAACTCGCTCAAATGCCGCCCGTGCTCGATCGCCAGGTCGTCCGCCAGGTCGTAGCCCGGGCTGCGCCCGCGCACGTTCACGTTGCGGAGCTCCTTGCTGCGGTAGTGCACGCGCTGTGTGGCGTCGTCCATCGCGACCACCAGGGCGGCGTGCGCCATGCCGTCGCGCAGGGCGTCGGCGTCCTCCAGGGTGACGTCGGGGCGCCTCATGGCGTCTTCCCACGCCTCCTGGCTGGTCATGAATCCCCACTTGTCCACCCAGAAGACGTTGGCGCCCGCGTTGAGCAGCTTGCCGGTGACGAACTGGTTCAGCCCCTCGACGAAGGAGACCACGGCGATCACCGCGGTGACGCCGATGATGGTCCCCAGCAGCGTGAGGAACGAACGCAGCTTGTTGGCGCGCAGGGCTCCCAGCGCGATGCCTGCGCTCTCCCGCAGGTTCATGGCGCGGCGGAGGCGGCAGTCACCCGGGCGGCGGCGCCACGCGTGTCGCTCTCGATCTTGCCGTCGCGCATCCGCACCACGCGGCGGGCATGGGCGGCGATGTCGGCCTCGTGGGTCACCAGGATGATGGTGTTCCCTTGCCCGTAGATGGCGTCGAACGCCGCCATGATCTCCTCGCCCGTGTGGCTGTCGAGGTTGCCGGTGGGCTCGTCGGCCAGGATGATGCTCGGCCGGTTGACCAGGGCCCGCGCGATGGCCACCCGCTGGCGCTGCCCGCCCGACAGCTCGTTGGGCTTGTGCTTCATGCGGTCGGCGAGTCCCACCAGCTCGAGCGCGGCGCGCGCGCGCTGGCGGCGCTCCTCGTGCTTGAGGCCCGCGTAGACCAGCGGCAGCTCCACGTTGTGGAGCGCGTCGGCGCGCGCCAGCAGGTTGAAGGTCTGGAAGACGAAGCCGATCTCGCGGTTGCGTATCCGGGCCAGGTCGTCGTCCGTCAGGGTCGAGATCTCCTTGTCCTTGAGGCGGTAGGAGCCCCTGGTCGGCGTGTCCAGGCAGCCCACGATGTTCATCAGGGTGGACTTGCCCGAGCCCGAGGGGCCCATGATGGCCACGTACTCGTTGCCATCAATGTCCAGGTCCACGCCGTTCAGGGCGTGGACCTGCTCGCTGCCCACCTGATAGACCCGATGCAGGTCGCGGATCGAGATCAGCACCCGGGCCTCATGATTTCTTCGCCTTGGCCGCGCCCTCGCGCTTGACCTTGCCTCCCGGCTTGAGCTCGCGGAGCGCCTTGTAGGGGCCGGCCACCACCACGTCGCCTTCCTTCACCTCGCCGAACAGCTCGATCAGGGTCTCGCTGGCGATGCCCGTGCGCACGGGCACGAAGCCCGCCTTCCCCTCGCGCACCACGA
>JBBIHL010000583.1:0-2161 GCA_037447075.1 Candidatus Eiseniibacteriota bacterium
CGGGGCGGGTCTGGGCTGCCGTCATGATGTGCCACCAGGGCGCCTGGCTACGTCGCTCGATACTTTACTTGACAGGCGCCCCCCCGTCCATCGAGAATCCGCCTTGGCGGACGGATCACGCCCACACCCATCCCAGCCGCCCGCACCGTCGCCAGGCTCACCGCTCCGCCTCGTCCCGCCTGTGTGGAGGACGTGCCGCAGCCCTTCGGAGCAACGGCCTGCCCGAGACACGGGTTTCCTGATCTGGCTCTTCACCACAGAAGGAGACCCACACATGTTCCGCACGACATCCCGATCTCGCTGCCGGAAAGCCCGCCCGACACGCTGGCCGGCATCATCGCGACGTTCGCGCCGTACAAGCCCCGCCCAACGAGTCTACTCCGATACCGAGATCTCGAGTTTCTCTGGGACGGGCAATACCCGTTCATGGACACGCGCACGTTGGACAGCCTGGGTTCGACGCTGGCGACGCGCGTCAAGAACCCCTTCGGGGTCCCCGTCGCCGACATCCCGCTCCTGCACGACATGTTGAGCCCGACGGGCTCGACCTACAGCACGAACCCGAACCTACCCGGCTTCCTGCTCGCGGACCCGAGCTACGGCACGCTCGACCGCCAGCACGTGGACCTCTACGTCTACGTGCCGGGGCATGGCGGGGAGACCGGCGGCCGGACCAACTCGTTCTTCAGCGCCCCCAAGGAGGACTCGCTCACCGGGCACTGGCAGTCGGACGCCGTCTACGAGGTGCTGGGCAGGAACTCGCTCTCCGTTCCCGGGCCCCTGACCGCCGGGATCCTCGACACCACGGGAACCGGCTGGGCCCGCACGGACGGCCTCGTCAACTATGGCTTCGCCCACGAGTTCCAGCACGCGCTGCCCAAGCCGGGGCAATCGGTCTTCGTCCCCAGCGACAACGCCCTTGATGAGATGTTCTCCAGCGCGGCCGAGGCCGTGGCCGGGGCGGATACGCTCAACCCCCCCATCTTCGACGCCCCCTACAACTGGTCGCTGCTGGCTCACGGCGGCAGCGTCGAGCCCACCGAGCCCACCTGCGCGGGCCAGGCGAAGCCCACCTGCACCTGCCTGCGGGCGAGCGACAAGAACTACCAGGGCTGGCGCTCGTTCACGGCCTACCTGGCCCTGAACTTCCGCGGCACCGACACCACCGCCACGCTCGCCGCCATCCAGGACGACCGGCTCTACCAGTGGGCGCGCACGGGAGTCCCGGGCGCCCCGCCCAAGCTGAAGACGCTGCGCGACCTCTTGACGGACGGAAGCTGCGCCGAGTGCGCCCAGAAGCCCTACTTCAAGGACTACGCGGGGAACGCGCTGCCCGCCTACGACCGGCTCCAGGTGCTGCACCACAACTGGCGGGTCGCCCACTACGTGAACAACCCGGACCTGGCCAGCCGGCAGTACGGCTTCCCCACCCACCTGGGCTTCTCGCCCGCGCGCGACGTCGGCGCCTGGCGCAGCATTGACGCCTGCGGGGAGTCGAACGACATCCTGGCGATTCCGCCCGAGGTCACGGTGGGGCCGCGGCAGGTGACGCGCGACACGACCTTCGTGGGGACCCGCTTCTTCGGGCAGTGGTCCTTCCCCATGACCCTGCAACCCTACGGGGCGGAGTACTGGATCGTGCGCGCCGACGGCGCCCTGGCTGCCAGCACGCAGGACCTGGTGGTCCGGGTCACGCCCGAGGGGGTCCATCGCACCTTGAGCTACGTGGGACCTCCCTGCGGCACCCTTTCCGGCCAGCGGGACGGCCGCCTCATGGCCTCGGTGGTGGGCTACACCAACAACGGGCAGGACCTCTGGAAGATCCCGCACAAGGCCGAGCTGGCGGTGGCGCCGCGCTGGGTGGACGTGGACAGCGTGGCGGCCAACCTGGAGCTGGTGGTGCCCAACTTCGGCCCCACCTACAAGGCGGCCGTGGTGGTGATCACCCTCGGCGACGGGCCCAGCCAGTACTACTCGAGCCAGTTGGCGCTGCCCTACACCGAAGCCCTGCCCTACCGGATCACGCTCCAGCTCCGCAAGGCGCCGGCCGACACGCTCACGCCGACCGCGCTGGTGCAGACCGCCAACCAGCCGGACGACTCCCCCACCTGGTCCCCCGACGGCTCCGAGATCGCCTTCAGCTCCAAGATCGGAGGCGTCG
>JBBIHL010000584.1:0-2158 GCA_037447075.1 Candidatus Eiseniibacteriota bacterium
GACCGGCGCGGGATCCGGAGCGGTGGACGAGGGTGCGGGCGTCGAGGCGGCCGTGCATGCGCTCCGCCAGCCGGCGCGCCAGCGCCAGCCCCAGCCCCAGTCCGCCGACCCGCCGGGTCGAGGAACCGTCCACCTGCTCGAAGGAGTTGAACAGGGACTCCAGGCGGTCCGGAGGGATGCCGGGGCCGTCGTCGGCGAGCTCGGTGCGGACCCAGTCCCCGCCCGCGCCCGGGCGCCCGACTCGCAGCTGCAGGTGGGTGCCCGGCGGCGTGAACTTGATGGCGTTGTCGATCAGCTCGCCGACGATCTGGCGCAGGCGCTGGCGGTCGAAGCGCGCCGGGAGCGGCTGCCCTTCGCGCACGAAGCTGAACTCGCGCAGGCCGGCCGTCACGCCCGGCAGGCGCTCCTCGTAGTAGGCCTTCAGCACCGCGTCCAGGTCGTCCACCACCAGCTCGAGCGGCAGCCGATCCTCCGCCGCCTCGGAGAACAGGAGCAGGTTCTCCACCAGGCCCTTGAGCTTCAGGGCCGAGGCGTGGGCGATCTCCAGCATCTCGGAGACCGGCTGGCCCTGGCGGGACTCGAGCTCGCACTGGAGCGAGGCCACCACCACGGCGAGCGGCGTGCGCAGCTCGTGGTTCACGTTGCTCAGGAACTCCGACTTGAGCCGGTCCAGCCCCTGCAGGTTCTCGTTGCCCAGACGCAGCTGGCGGTTGCTCTCGAGCAGCTGGTTGTAGAGGCGGGTGTTGAGCAGGAACACGCCGATCATGCCGAGCGCCGCCTGCAACCCCTGCAGGTCCACCAGCTCGTAGGGCTTGCCGTCCACCCGGCCGCCCAGCGCCAGCAGGCCCAGCACGTCGGAGGGCCCGTGGAGCGGCGCGACCAGCGCGATGCCGGCCTGCTCCAGGAGACCGCGCTCCGACGGGGACAGCTGCTCCGCCAGCCAACCGGCCGGCACCACGCCGGGCTGCCCGGCGAGCTGGTTGAGCTGCCGCGGGGTGAGCAGGGTGCCGACGGCCTGCATCATGGGGCGGCGGAAGCCATGCGAGCGCACCAGGACGGCCGAGGCGCCGGAGCTGTCAGGGAGCATCCACAACGCGCCGCGGGCGGTCCCCAGCTGGCCCATCAGGTTGTAGAGCAGGACGTCGGCCTTGCTGTAGAGGTCGAAGGAGAACGTGAGCTCGCGGCTCAGCTCCACCAGCGCGGCGATGGCGTGCTCGCGCTTGGCGACCAGGCGCCAGGCGTTGCGCGCCGAGGACTCCGGGCTGCCGCCGGCTCCGGGCGGGCCGGGCTCGCTCCACTTGCGGGACGCCTCCACCTAGCCCCCCAGCGCCGCTCGCGCGGCCTCCTCGCTCGGGTTGATGGGCAGGAACTGGTCCAGCCCCAGCAGCCGGATCACGCTGACGACCGGCGCGGAGGGGGAGACCAGGTGGAGCGACGCCGGCGTCTCGCGGAACTCCTCGACCAGCGCCAGCAACGCGCCCACGCCGCTCGAGGCGATGAACGTCACGCCCGACAGGTTGAGGATCACGCTCCGGCCGGCGGCCCGCTCCCGCGTGCAGCGCTCGACCAGCAGCGGGCTGCTCCCGGCGTCGAGCTCGCCGTGGACGCGCAGCACGGTGCGGCGGGTCCCCTCCTCGACGGCGCGGATGTCGAAATCGTCGTTCATGCGGCGACCCTCCCCGGATCGGTGGCCCCGGCCGCGGGGCTGAAGCCCAGCAGCGTCACGTTGCCGCGCGCGGTGGCGGGCTGGTAGTGCACCTCGCGCATGGCGCGGTGGATGATGTCCAGGCCCAGCCCGCGGCCGCGCCGCCGCACGCTGGACTCGGCGAAGTCGGAGCCCTTCCAGGCCTCGGGCCTGAACGGGACGCCGTCGTCACGGATCACGAACCAGCCCCCGCCGATGGCCTCGGCGGCACCCGGGGGCCCGTGGCCGGCCCGCGCCGCGCCCCGGCCCGGCGCGCCTTCGGGGGGCAGCCACCACAGGTCGAGGCTCCTCCCCGCGTGCTCGCGGTAGCCGTGCTCGGCGATGTTGGCGCAGGCCTCGTAGAGCGCCGCGCGCAGGCGCTCGGCGTCGTCGCCGCGCAGGTCGCGCAGCAGCGGGACGTCGTCCAGCCAGGAGCGGATCGCCCCCAGCGCCTCCAGCCGGGCGGGCAGCCGC
>JBBIHL010000585.1:0-2156 GCA_037447075.1 Candidatus Eiseniibacteriota bacterium
GGGGTCGGCGGCGATCCTGGCGGTGTTCGCGCGGGCGCTGTGGGGCGGAGCGCCGCTCCCGCGGGGAGCGAAGCATGTTTGATTCCCGCTACCGTCCGACCGGCCGGATGGTCTTCGGCGTGATCGTGATCGCGCTCGGCGTGCTGTTCACGCTCGACAGCCTGAACCTCGCCCAGACGGAGCACATCCTGCGCTGGTGGCCGGCGCTGCTGGTGCTCTACGGCCTGGCCCGGCTCACGGGGTTCTGCTGCCTGAAGCACACCGGCGCCGGGGTGCTCTTCACCCTGGCCGGCGTGTGGATGCTGCTGCACGAGGCGGGGGCGATCCCCTACGGCCTGTGGGACCTCTGGCCGGTGGCCCTCATCATCCTGGGAGGCTCGATCGTGGCCGGCGCGCTGGGGCGCCAGCGCGACCTGGACGCCCGGCGCGCGCAGGACAGCGCCTCGGAGCTGCGGGCCTTCGCCTTCATGTCGGGCGTGGGCCGCAAGGTGGTCTCGACCGACTTCCGCGGCGGCGAGGTGACCGCCATCATGGGAGGGCACGACCTCGACCTGCGCGGGGCGCAGCTCCAGGGCGGCCAGGCCGTGCTGGACCTCTTCGTCATGTGGGGCGGCGTGGACATCTTGGTGCCGGAGGACTGGAAGGTGAGCTGCGAGGCGCTGGTCCTGATGGGCGGGGTCGAGGACAACACCAGGCCGCCGGCCGCGGCGCCGAGCGGGCACCTCGTCCTGCGCGGGCTGGTCCTGATGGGCGGCGTGGACGTCAAGAACCGCCCATGAGCCCGCTGGTCCTGAGCCGGCTGCGCATCGCCCTCTACCTGGGGTTCTGGGTGGGGATCGCGGCCGTGCTCGCCGCCATCCTCTCGCTCATGCAGCCGCGCCCCCTGGGGCAGGCGCTGGCGCTCGTGGGACCGCTCACGCTCGCCTACGCGTTCGTGTGCCTGTCGGCCTGGTGGGTGTGCCGCTCCCACCCGCTGGGCAGCCGCCCGCCGCTCCAGCTGGCGGGCTACCTGCTGGGGGCGGCGCTGCAGTCGGCCGCCCTGTGGGTGGGGCTGGGGGCGCTGTGGGCCGCGCTGCTGTCGCGGCTCTGGCACATCGGTCCAACCCGAACCGGCATCTTCCTGGACCTCGCGGTGCTGGGAGGGGCGGGCGTCCTGCTCTACGGGCAGTCCATCGCCGTGCACTATTTCCTGCTGGCCTTCGAGTCGGCCCGCGCCGCCGAGCGCCGGGTGCTGGAGTCCCAGGTGAGCGCGCGCGAGGCCGAGCTGCGTGCGCTGCGCGCCCAGCTCAACCCGCACTTCCTGTTCAACAGCCTCAACTCGATCAGCGCCCTCACCGGGCCCGACCCCGAGGCCGCGCGCCGCATGTGCCAGCTGCTGGGCGACTTCCTGCGCACCAGCTTGAGCCTGGGGGCGCGCGCCCGGGTGGCGCTGGCCGAGGAGCTGGCGCTGGCCGAGCGCTACCTGCTGGTGGAGCAGGTGCGGTTCGGCGAGCGCCTGGCCTTCGAGAAGCGGGTGGAGCCGGCCGCCGAGCGCTGCCAGGTGCCGCCGCTGCTGGTGCAGCCGCTGATCGAGAACGCCGTCAAGCACGGCGTGGCCGACCGCGTGGAGGGCGGCACCGTGCGCATCGAGGCGCGCCGCCGGGGGGCACCCTGGAGATCGCCGTCGAGAACCCGCGCGACCCCGAGGCCCCGCCGCGCCGCGGCCACGGCCTGGGGCTGGAGAACGTGCGCCAGCGGCTGCAGGCCCTGGACCCGCGCGGGACGCGCGTGGACGTGTTCCGCGAGACCGAGCGCTTCCGGGTGGTGCTCACGCTGCCGGCCGTCGAGGACGGCGCGGGAGAAGGGCATGGCGGGTGAACCCGGGCGCATCCGCGCCCTGGTGGTGGACGACGAGGCCCCGGCGCGGGCGCTGCTGCGCGAGTTCCTCGCCGCCCACCCGGACGTGGAGGTGGTGGGGGAGTGCGGCAACGGCTTCGAGGCGGTGCGGCGCATCGGCGAGCTGCGCCCCGACGTGGTGTTCCTGGACGTGCAGATGCCCAAGCTCGACGGCTTCGAGGTGCTCGAGCTGCTCGACGAGATGCCCGCCGTGGTGTTCGTCACCGCCTTCGACGAGTACGCGCTCAAGGCCTTCGAGGTCCACGCCGTGGACTACCTGC
>JBBIHL010000586.1:0-2156 GCA_037447075.1 Candidatus Eiseniibacteriota bacterium
TGCTCGCCCTCGAGCACCCCGCGGCGCACCTGCTCGACCAGCGAGGCGGCGGCGGGTGCCGCGCCCGGGCTCATCGCCGGCCTCCCTGGGCCAGCAGCTCGCGCAGCTCCCGCGGCCGGCGCGCGGCGGTGTCGTGCGGCGCGTTGGCCACGATCTCCGACAGCGTGGTCTCCCCGGCCATGGCCCGCAGCCCCCCGGCCTCCTGGAGGGTGAAGAACCCCGGGAGCTGCCGCGCCAGCGCGCGCAGCTCCTTGGAGGGCGCGTGCCGCAGCACGGCGTCGCGGAAGTCGTCGTCCGGCACCAGCGCCTCGTGGATGCCCATGCGCCCGGCGTAGCCCGTGCCGCCGCAGCGCTCGCAGCCGGCTCCCTCGACCAGCCCCAGGGAGGCGGCCTCCGGCCGGGTGAGGTCCAGGAAGCGCAGGTCCTCCCGCCGCGGCTCGGCGGGGCGCCGGCAGTGGGGGCACACCCGGCGCACCAGCCGCTGGGCCACCACGCACGCCAGCGTCGAGGCCACCAGGTAGGGTTCCACCCGCATCTCCCCCAGCCGGATCACCGCCCCCACCGCGTCCTCGGTGTGGAAGGTGGAGAGCACCTTGTGCCCGGTGAGCGCCGACTCCACCGCCAGCGAGGCGGTCTCGGGGTCGCGGACCTCGCCCACCACGATGACGTCGGGGTCCTGGCGGACGATCGCCTTGAGCGAGTCCACGAAGCTGGGCCCGCTCTTGAGGTTCACGGAGCACTGGGTGACGCCGTCGATCACGTACTCCACCGGGTCCTCGCAGGTGATCACCTTGACGCCGGTGTCGTTGACGTAGTCCACGAACGAGTAGAGCGTGGTGGTCTTGCCGCTCCCGGTGGGCCCGGTGATGAGCACCAGGCCGGAGGATTCGCGCAGCACGATGTCGCGCACCAGCGAGAGCACCCGGGCCTCGAAGCCCAGCTCGTCGAGCGGCACCACGCCGCGGCGGCGGTCCAGCAGGCGCAGCACCAGCGTCTCGCCGTAGACCGAGGCGTAGGTGGAGACGCGGATGTCCACCTCGCGGCCTTCCACCCGGACCGAGATGCGTCCGTCCTGATGCAGGCGGCGCTCGGCGATGTCGGCCCCCGCCAGCACCTTGACCCGCGAGGTCACCTGGGGCGTGAAGCTGCCCGGCAGCTCCGCGATCGGCTGCAGGGTGCCGTCCACCCGGACCCGCACGCGGAGCTTCTTCTCCTGCGGCTCGACGTGCAGGTCGCTGGCCTTGAGCTGGATGGCGCGCTTGATCAGGTGGTCCACGATCGCCACGGCGCCCTCGCCGGTGGCGAGCTCGCCGGAGACGTCGCGGATCTCCCGGTACTGGATGCCGGACTCGTCCGGCGCGGCGCCGTCGCGCAGCCGCTCGACGGTGCGCAGCGCCTCCACGATGCGCTCGCCGGGGGCGCAGCAGGCCTGGACGGGGACGCCGAAGATGCGCTCCAGCTCGCCGATCACCTCGGCGTCCAGGGGGTCGGCGAGGATGGCGATCAGCACCTCCTCGGCGACGTGCACCGGCAGCACCCGGTTGCGGACCAGGTAGGGCAGCGAGACCCGCGCCACCAGCTGCTGGTCCACCAGGTTGGGCTCGGGCTCCAGGTAGGTGATGTTGTGCTTCACCGCCAGCGCGCGCAGGTACTGCTCCTCGGTGACCAGCCCGCCGGCCACCAGGAGTTCCCGATCCGAGCTCTGGGGCTGCTCCTCGCGGAGGCGCTCGAACCGCTGCAGCCGCTCGGCGTCGAGCGCCCCCTCCTCGAGCAAGATGCTCGCCAGGGTCTGGCGGGAGCGGTGGATCCGGACGGCGCGCTCGTAGTCGGTGCGGGAGAGCTGGCCGAGGTCCATGAGGATCTCGGCCGGGCGGCGGGCGCGCTCCAGTCGCGCGGCGATGCGGCGGGCGCGCTCGATCTGGGCTTCGCTCACCACACCCTCGGCGACCAGGACGGCCTCGAGGTCCGGGGCGATTCGCACCCCCTCCACTGTCGCCTCCTTGCGGGTCGGCCCACCGGGCGCCCGCGGGAGCCCACGCTGCGAGGCGGGGACGACGGGGCCGCGCCGCCTGGCCAGAGTCTCGGCCGCGCGGCGGGATTCTTGAGGGGTGCCGGCGGCCGCCCGGCGCGGCCGGCCGTTGCGACCCGGCGGCGAA
>JBBIHL010000587.1:0-2152 GCA_037447075.1 Candidatus Eiseniibacteriota bacterium
CGCCGCCCACTACACGTTCGTGGCGGAATGCGACATGGGCGAGGTGGCGGCGCACCGCGCCGCGTTCCGCGAGCGCGCGCGCGCGGCGGGCGTGAAGCTCACCTATCTTCCCTACGTGATGCAGGCGCTGATCGAGCCCCTCCGGCGCTATCCGCTGCTCAACGCCAGCCTGGACGACGAGCGCAACGAGATCGTGATCAAGCGCGGCATCCACCTGGGGGTGGCCGTGGCCACCGCGGAAGGCCTCGTGGTGCCCGTGATCCACGATGCCGACCGCCTGTCGCTCTTCGCCCTGGCGCGCGAGCTGGAGCGCCTCTCCGCCGCCGCCCGCGCCGGCCGGCTCAGACTCCAGGAGATCCAGGGCGGGACCTTCACCGTCACCTCCACCGGGGCCCACGGCGGCCTGCTCGCGACGCCGATCATCCACCACCCGCAGGTGGCGATCCTGGGGACGCACGAGGTGAAGAAGCGCCCGGTGGTGCGCGACGACCAGATCGTGGCGCGCGAGATGACCCAGCTCTCCCTCTCGCTGGATCACCGCGTGGTGGACGGCGCGGTGGGCGCCGACTTCCTCTACGCGGTGATCGCGCGCCTCGAGGACCCATCGGCCTGGCTGGGGTCCGAGGACGCCTGACATGGCGGGGGCGCTGGAACAGGTCCTGGACCCCGGCGGCCGCCCGGTGGCGGAGCTGCCGCCGGTCCCGCCCGAGGACCTGCGCCGCCTCTATCGCTCCATGCTGCGGCTGCGCACCCTGGACGGGCGCATGCTCTCGCTGCAGCGCCAGGGGCGGGTGGGCTTCTACGGGACCGCCACCGGACAGGAGGCCGCCATCTTCGGCTCGGCCTACGCGCTGCGTCCCACCGACTGGGTGTTCCCGGCGCTGCGGGAGATGGGCGTCGCCCTGTGGCGGGGGACGTCGCTGCGCGACATCGTCTGCCAGCTGATCGGCAACGCGGGCGACGTCCTGCTGGGCCGCCAGATGCCCTGCCACTTCAGCGACCGGCGCGTGCACACCGTGGCGTGGTCGTCCTGCATCGGGACCCAGCTCACCCACGCGATGGGGGCCGCCTGGGCGGCCAAGATCCAGGGCCACGACACGGTGTGCGCGGGCTACCTGGGCGACGGCGCGTCCTCGAGCGGGGACTTCCACGCCGCGCTGAACTTCGCGGGCGTGTTCAAGCCGCCCGTGGTGTTCATCTGCCAGAACAACCAATGGGCGATCTCGGTGCCCCTCTCCCGCCAGACCGCGTCGGAGAGCATCGCCGTGAAGGCGGTGGCCTACGGCTTCGAGGGCGTGCGCGTGGACGGCAACGACGTGCTGGCGGTGATCCAGGCCGTCCGGCGCGCCGTCGAGAAGGCGCGCTCCGGCGGCGGTCCCACGCTGGTCGAGTGCGTCACCTTCCGCATGGGAGGCCACTCGTCCAGCGACGACCCCACGCGCTACCGCGAGAGCTCCCTGGTCCAGGAATGGGAGCGGCGCGATCCCGTAACGCGCCTGAAGGCCTTCCTCACCGGCCGCGGCCTGCTCCAGCCGGGGGAAGAGGAGCGCTGGGTGGAGGAGATCAACCAGGAGATCAGCGCGGCCGTGAAGGAAGCCGAGTCGCTGCCGCCGCCGCCCATCGAGAGCATCTTCAACGACGTCTACGCCCGGATTCCCGCCCACCTGCGCGAGCAGATGGAATACGCCAGGGCCATGGGCGAGGGCGCCCGGGTGGAAGGCGCGTTCCCGCTGTAGCTCCCCGCGGCCGCACGCCTCCCTCCGGGCCGGGGCCGTCGGGTGCCGCCCGGAGGCACACGACCACGACGCCCGGGCGCGCGCAACGCCCGGGCGTCTCGAAGTCTGCGTGCGGCTTCAGCGCTTGATCTTGGGCAGCTTGATGCCGGCCCGCTCGGCGGCTTCCCGCTCCGCTTGGGTCCAGCCGTCCTTGTCCGGCTTGTTCCTGTCCTTCTGCTTCTTCGCCTTCTCCGCCTTGGGCCGATGCTCGGAAGCCTGCTTGGCCTTCTTCCCGTCGTCCTTCGATTGGCCCGCGTCGCGCGCGGAGGCCTTCTCGGCCGGGGGTTCGGCCACACCCGCCGCGGGCGCTTCTCGCTCCTTCGCGTCGCGCGCCGCCTGGGCGGTCCCGGACTCCGGCGCCGCCGTCGGCTCCTTCG
>JBBIHL010000588.1:0-2142 GCA_037447075.1 Candidatus Eiseniibacteriota bacterium
CACCTGGAGCGGGATGCCGGGGGCGCGCAGCGGCAGGCCGCCCTGGAGCCGGCGCAGGAGGTGAACGGCCAGCGCCAGGAGGCCCAGCGTCACCGCCAGCGCGGCGGCGACGCCGAGCAGCCCCGAACCGGTCACGCGGCGGCCTCGCCCGGCTGGGCGGCGAGCAGCCGCGTGATGCGCACGCCGAAGTGCTCGCCCACCACCACCACTTCCCCCTGCGCCATCTTGCGGTCGCTCACGAAGACGTCCACCGGCTCCCCCACGATGCGGTCCAGCTGGATCACGGAGCCCGCGCCCAGCTGGAGGATCTCCTTCACCGTCATGTGGGCGCGGCCGATCTCGATGGCCACCGGCATCGAGACGTCGAGCAGGGTGTCCAGCGAGGCGGCGCGCGCGGCGCCCACGTCGTTCATGAAGGGCGGCCCCGAGGCCGCCGTGGGATCTTGCGAGCTCACAGCACCCTCCCTTCCCAGGTGCGCGCGGGCCGCTGGGTGGCCGGCGCGCTGGCGGACGACAGGATTCTCAGGCCCAGCCGGCCGCGCAGCTGGCCCAGCGCTCCCAGGAACTGGAGCCGGCCGTTGACGTGAAGCTCGAGCGGCGTGTCGGCCGGCCGGCCGCTCAGGACCACCTGGCCTTCCCGGAGCCCGGCCACCGCCCGCGCGCTCAACCAGAACCGCGGGAAGCGCGCGGTGACGGACAACTGCGCGTCCTGCAGGGCCGACTCGAGGTCCGCGCGGTGGAGCCCGGGCTCCGCCAGGGCGCGCCCGGTCACCCGCCCGGCCTCGGCGCGGTCCTGCACGAACAGCTCGTAGGTCGCCATGGGGAGGCACACCGTGACGATGCCGTGGAAGCTGCCCGAGCGGACCTCGAGGCCGGCGACCAGCACGTTCTCGTCCTTGCCCGTGATCTTCAGCATCTCGGGACTGGACTCGTAGCCGGTCAGCTCCGGGGCGATGGGCAGGTGCTCCTGCCACGCGTCGCGCAGCAGGGCCAGCATGCGCTCGGCCACGCCCTTCACCACGGTCTGCTCGAGCGAGGTGAGGCTCCGCCCGATCTCCAGCGGCTCGCCCGGCCCGCCGAACAGGCGGTCCACCAGGTGGAAGGCGAACTCGGTGCTGAGGTCCATCACGCCCTGTCCGCCCAGGCGGTCGCCCAGCTTGAAGGTGAAGGCCGCGCAGGGCGAGGCCAGGGAGAGGATGAACTCCGAGAAGGTGGCCTGCTCCACGCTGCTCAGCTGCACGTCGATCTGGGCGCGCAGGCGCGACATGAGGAGCGCCTGGAGCGCGAGGGCGAACCGCCCGTAGATGGCCTCGAGCGTCGCGCGCCGGTCCTTCGTGACCCGGGGCGGGCGCACGAAGCTGTAGGGCGCGATGTGGAGGTGCCGGGGCGGCGGGGCCGCCGCGGCCGCCGCGCCCTGCAGCAGGACGTCGATCTCTTTCTGGGAGAGCGTCTCGCCCACCGGCGCCCCCGCTACTGGATGACGAACTGCGGCAGGTAGACGCGCAGCCACCGGGCCCCGGCCGTCATGGGGGTGACCGCGGCGGCCAGGCGGCGCTTGAGGCTGTCGCGGGCGCCCGGACGGGTGAGGCGTTCCAGGGTCTGGCTCTCCAGGGTGGAGATGACGGCGTCCCTCACCTCCACCTCGTGCTCGCGCAGCTCGGCGCCGGCCTTCTCGTCGGGAACCTCGAAGGCCACCGAGACCATCAGGAAGCGGGTGCCCTGCGACCCCGACGGGTTGACCACGATGTTGTCCACGCGGAAGAGCGAGCCCTTCTTTCCGCGGTCCTTCTCGCCGTGAGCGCCGCCCCCGCGCTCCTTGGCCGCCTTCTCGTCGGCCGCGGCCGGCCGGGCGGAGCGGGCGGCCAGCACGCGGGGGGCCACCAGGAAGGTGCCGGTCGTCACACCCAGAGCCAGGCCCAGGGCCACGGCGCCGACGAGCAGCATCGGGTTGGCGCCGGGCGGGGCGGCGGGTCTGGACTCGGCGGACCTGGCGTCCGCCGGCTTCGCCTCGGACGGCCTGGCTTCGCCGGGCTTGTCGGTGGGCGGGTGGATGGCTTTCGCTTCGGCCTTCGGCTCTTCGCTCATGTCGGGCGCCGTCGAGGTGGGGGTGGGTGCAGATGGAACTTCCTGCCGCCCGGAACG
>JBBIHL010000589.1:0-2141 GCA_037447075.1 Candidatus Eiseniibacteriota bacterium
GCCTCCGCCGCCAGGAGCGCCCGTGCCGCCTCGCGGATGTCAACCAGCACCGCGTTGTCGAAGCCGTTCCGGGCGTTGCTCGTCGCCAGCACCGTCGCGCCGTCGGGGGAGAGGTCCGTGGCCGTCCAGGCCTGCTCGCCCTTGTGCGGGGTCACCACCCGCTGCCGGCCCGACTCCACGGCGATCAGCACCACGTCTGCGTCCTTGCCGCTGGCGTGCGCGCGGTTGGCCACCAGGAAGCGGCCGTCGGGCGAGAAGGCCACCGGCGTGAGGGAGAGGTCGGGCGGGGTCTTCGCGGTGAGCGCTCGCCGGGTGCGCGCGGCGGGGTCGAGCAGGAGGATCTCGTAGTTGGGGTCGCGCCGGGGCTTGACGGCGCAGGCGATCCAGCGGGCGTCGCGGGACCACACCGGGCTCTCCTCCGAGACGTCGGGGGTCCCGGTGAGGTTCACGACCTCCCCGCTGGCGGGGGAGACGAGGAGGACGTCCCACTGCTCGTCGGCTTCGTGGTCGCTCTGGAACGCGATCCAGCGGCCGTCGGGCGACCACGCCGGGCCGTCCTGGCGCTCGTCCGAGACGGTGAGCTGGACGGGCCAGCCCCCCTCGGGGGAGACCACCCAGAGGTTGTTGCGCCCCGAGATGTTGGCGACGAACACGAGCTGGCGCCCATCGGGCGACCAGTCCGAGGCCCCGATGGCGCGCGTGGCGAAGAACTGCTCGATGGTGTAGCGGGCGACCCCTTCCCGGGACCGGCTCGCGACCTGCTCGGGCGGGGTGGGCGTGGGGGTGGGAAGAGTGAGCATGACGGCGACCCAGGTTGACCACGGCATGGAACGGGAACCTCCGCAGGCCCGGCGCGGCCGCGGCCCCGCGCCGGGGCCATGATGACGAGGGTGCCGGACTCGCGGCGGGGACCATAGCATGGCGGCGCGGCGAAGTCTGCGAGCCGGGGAGGGGAAGCGCGGGCCCCACCGAGACTCACGGGAACCTTTCCCCGCCCCCGGGCGTTCAGGTCAGGAGAGGCGGCCGGTCGCCGAGCCCGGTGGGGCGGCGGGTCCGGCCCGTTGCTATAATGTGGCCCCATTCCTATGCCGACGACACCACCCGTCCGCGACCCGTCGGAGCCGTTCCAGGCGCTGCTGGAGCCTTTGCTGCAGCGGGCCTACGGGGCCGCCTACCACATGGCGCGCAATGCGGCCGACGCCGAGGACCTGGTGCAGGAGGCGGCGTTCCGCGCGTTCCGGGCGTTCGACAGCTTCGAGCCGGGGACGAACTTCAAGGCATGGTTCTTCCGCATCCTCACCAATTGCTACCTGGGCAGCTACCGCAAGCGCAGGCGCGAGCCCCAGCGGGTGGACCTGGACGACGCCCCGCCGCTCTACCTGCTGGGCCAGGCCACGGGCGCCGGGCTGATCGCGCAAGGGGAGGATCCCGCCGCGTTGGTGATGGACCGCATGGGGACGGAGACCGTGCAGCGGGCCATCGCGGAGCTCCCCGAGGAGTACCGCACGGTCGCGACCCTCTACTTCATGGAGGAGTTCTCGTACCAGGAGATCGCGGAGATGCTGGGATGCCCCGTCGGCACGGTGCGCTCGCGCCTGCATCGCGGCCGCCGCATGCTGCAGAAGGCCCTGTGGCACCTGGCGCGGGAGCAAGGCATGTTGACGCTGAAGGCCGCGGAGAACGCATAGCATGAGCCCCGTGGACCGCTTCACCTGCGAGGAGGTGTTCCGCCGGCTCGACGACTTCCTGGACCGCGAGCTGGACGAGCGCGAGGCGGAGCTGGTCCGCCAGCACCTGGAGACCTGCGCGCAGTGCGCCCTGGAGCACGATTTCGAGAGCCGGGTGCTGGCCGACGTGCGCGAGAAGCTGCGGCGCATCAAGGCGCCGCCCGACCTGATGGAGAAGGTCTCGCGACGATTGGCGAAGGCGCGCGAGGAGACCGGCGGCTAGCCCCGCCGCGACTCGGCGGCCGCGCGCAGCCCGGCGAGATCCCCGGGCTCGAGGCCCAAGCCGTCCAGGAACTCCTCCGGCAGCCCGCCTGCGGTGAGGCGCAGCGTGCGTGCGTCCATCCAGGATGCGCCCGCGTGCCGCACGGCCTCCAGGCCCCGGGCCAGGTGCAGGTTCCGGCAGTCCGCCAGGGC
>JBBIHL010000590.1:0-2139 GCA_037447075.1 Candidatus Eiseniibacteriota bacterium
GGCCTCTACGAGCGACGTCATCCTCCGCGGAGCTTCGACCGCGTGCAGTGGGTGCCGATCGCGAGCGCCGAGGCCACGGCCCGCAAGGAGAAGAAGCCCATCCTCTACGACTTCACCGCCGACTGGTGCCCCCCGTGCCAGCAGATGACGCGCGAGCTCTTCGCCGATCGCCAGGCCGCGCGCACGATCGAGCAGAGCTTCGTTCCCGTCCGCGTGCTGGACCGCGCGCGCGAAGAGGGCCGCAATCGCCCCGAGGTGGAGGCGCTGCAGAAGCGCTTCTTGGTGGACGCCTTCCCGACCCTGGTGGTGGTTCCGCCCGACGACGGCACGCCGGCCATCCGCGCCGGATACGAAGGCAAGGAGGAGACCCTGGGCTTCCTCATGAAGGCGCGTTTCCAGGCCCTGCTGGGGGCCGACACGACGCGGGCGGACTCCGCGAGCCTGGGGCCGCGCGCGCCCGCGGACTCGCTGGGCGGCGCCAGGACGCGCCGCGCGCGCGCCTTGCGCTGAGCGCCCATGGCGGGCGTCGAATCGGGCTTCCCGGACGGCTTCCTGTGGGGCGCCGCCACCTCGGCGCACCAGGTGGAAGGCGGCAACACCCGCAACGATTGGTGGCGGTTCGAGCAGCTCCCCGGCAAGATCGCCCACGGGGACCGCAGCGGCGAGGCGTGCCGGCACTACGAGCGCTTCGACCAGGATTTCGCCCTGGCCCAGGCCGACGGGCACAACGCCCACCGCCTGTCGTTCGAGTGGAGCCGCCTGGAGCCCGAGCGCGGCCGGTTCGCCGAATCCGAGGTGCGCCACTACCACGACGTGCTCGCCTCGCTCCGCCGCCGCAACCTCGTCCCGATCGTCACCCTCCACCACTTCACCAACCCCCTGTGGATCGCCGACCAGGGCGGCTGGGAGAACCCGCGCACGATGGCCGACTTCGAGGCGTTCGCACGCTTCTGCGGGCGCGAGTTCGGCGCCGAGGTGGACTGGTGGGTGACCGTGAACGAGCCGGAGGTGCTGGCCTTCCGGGCCTACTCCGAAGGCCTGTGGCCGCCGCAGGAGCGCGACGACTCGGCCGCCCTCGCCGCGATGGCGAACCTGCTGGAGGCGCACGGGCGCGCCTATCGGGCGCTGCACGAGGAGGACCGCGGCGACGCCGACGGGGACGGCGCCGCCGTGCGCGCCGGCTTCGCCAAGAACTACGTCATCCTGCGCGGCGACCGCTGGTGGTTCCCGCTGGACCCGCTCCGCGCCTGGCTGGAGGGCGCCGTCTTCAACGGAGCGGTGCTGCGTGCGGCGATGGACGGGGAGATCCGCCTCGCCATCCCCGGGGCGCGGGGGGTGCGGCGCCGCCCGCCCGGGCTGGCCCGAAGCCTGGACTTCCTGGGGCTCAACTACTACACGCGCTGGCGCGTTCGGCACCTGGCGCGCGAGGCCCACGTCGCGCGCCGCGGCGTCCCGGTCAACGACCTGGGGTGGGAAATCCACCCCGCCGGGATGGAATGGTGCGTGACGCACGCCGCGCGGCACGGCGTCCCCCTGCTTATCACCGAGAACGGCTTCGCCGACGAGACCGACCGGTTCCGGCCGCGCGCGCTGGTGGAGCACCTGCTCCACCTCCGGCGCGCCATCGCCTCCGGAGCGCGCGTCCTGGGGTACCTGCACTGGTCGCTGATGGACAACTTCGAATGGGCCGACGGCTACCGGGCGCGCTTCGGGCTCTACCGCGTAGACTTCGACCACCCCGAACGCCCCCGTCACCGCACCCGCAGCGCGGAGGTCTACTCGCGCATCTGCCGGGCCAACGCGGTCACGGGAGAGGTCCTTGCGGAGGCGGGGATGGCGCTGTAGGGGGAACCCGGAGCGCGGCCCTACCCAGCGAAGCTATCCGGCCCCATGGCCCCCCCCCCGCGCCCCTCCGGCCAAGGGTCGCTCCGCCCGCCGGGCTCCTCTCACCCTTGCCGGGGATCGCGACGGGCGGTCCGCTGCCGGGTTGGAAGGCTCACCGGTAGAGCGCCTTGAGCCTGCCCCACGACGCCGGATGGGTGCGACTGGTGTGGAGGCAATTGACCTGATGCTCCCGATCCAGAAGATCGAGATAGCTGTTGAAGATGCAATAGTCCGCGCTGTACGCGTCGTAAGTGC
>JBBIHL010000591.1:0-2130 GCA_037447075.1 Candidatus Eiseniibacteriota bacterium
TCCTCCACGCCGAAGTCGCGCCGGTAGCGGAAGGGGTCGCAGGCCGGCGCCAGGTAGCCCAGGTAGCGCACGCGCCGCGCGAGGGATTGGGGCAGGGCGTACTCGCGGCGCACGTCGTAGAGCCCGGGGTCCCCGTAGACCCAGATCTCCTCGTAGTGGCGCTCGATCAAGGCCAGGGTGTCGCGCGCGGACCACTCGGCGTGGATGCGGGCGGGGTCGTCGAGGATGTCGCGCCAGCCCAGCACCAGGCGCGTCCCGTGCGCGGCGCCGTAGAGCAGGCGCAGGGTGTCGTGCAGCTCGCCCATCATCCCGGCCGGGGATTTGTCCACCAGCAGGAGGTCGGGCCGGAAGCCGCGCGCCAGGTCGAGCAGCAGGCGGGCGCGCAGCGTGACCAGGCTCTCGGGCTCCAGCCGCAGGGTGCGCGAGGTGTAGCGGTCGTTGGCGAGCTTGCGGGCGCTGGGGAGCTTGACGTAGTCGAGGCCGGCCGGCGCCGGGAGCGCGTCGATCTGCGGCGAGCAGGTGACGAGCAGCGCCGCCAGGTCGTCGCGCAGGGGCAGGACGGCGCGCGCCACGGCCAGCGCGCGACGGACGTGCCCCAGCCCCAGCGCGTCGTAGCAGTAGAGCATCCATCGTGCGGACATGGGCGGGTTCGCCTCTCCGGGACCGGTGGGCGGCCTGACAGCTGGAGAGGTGGGGGGAGGGGGCGCGCTGATACCGGGCGCCGGCGAGGGGCCCGCTCGACGGGGCCGGCCGCGTGCTAGGGTAGCCGCCATGCGGGGGAAGAGTGGGCCGCGGGGCTTCGATCCCGAGCAGGACGCACGCCTGGTAGGCCTGTGCCTGCGGGGAGAGCCGGGCGCCTGGGAGGCGCTGGTGCGCCGCCACGAGCGGCTGGTCTACGCGGTGGGCCGCTCCTATCGCCTCTCGGACGCGGACCTGGCCGACGTCTTCCAGGAGGTGTTCGCGGCCCTGGTCAAGGGGCTGCCCCGGCTGCGCGACGCGCGCACGCTGGTGCGGTGGGTGGCCAGCACGACCGAGCGCGTGGCGCGGGCCACGGCGCTGCGCCGGCGGCGGGAGTGGGCGCTCTCCGCCGGCGACCCGCATGAGGCGGCGGCGCGCCTGGCGTCGGCGGAGGGACCGGTCGGGGCCGACCTGGAGCGCTTGGAGGAGCAGGCCATGGTACGCCTGGCGCTGGCGGCGCTTCCGGAACGCTGCCGCCGGCTGCTGTCCGCGCTCTACTACGAGGATCCGCCCCCGCCCTACGGAGAGCTGTCGCGGCGCCTGGGCGTTCCGGTCGGCTCGCTGGGCCCCACGCGCGCGCGCTGCTTCGAGAAGCTCCGCGCGGCCCTGGCGACGCTGCGCGAACCGGAGCGGGGTATCACGCGAGCGGTGCCGCCCACCTCTTCCGTGGAGAGCCAGGAGCCCGGGCGCTCCGGCGTTCGCACGGCCCGGAGGCGCTCGGGCGGGCTCTGGTCCGGAGGGATGGAGGGGGCATGAAGCGCTCCCGCGCGGCGGGACGACATCTGGACTCCGCGGCGGTTCTCGACTACCTGGAGCAACGCCTGCCCGAGCGCCGGCGCCAGGCGGTGGAGGAGCACCTGGGGCGGCCCTGCGCGCAGTGCCGGGAGCGCGTGCGCGAGACCGGACGGCTCCTCGACCTGATGCGCGCCGACCGCTCCGTCGAGGTTCCGGCCGAGCTGCGGCGCCGCGCGCTGGAGGCCTTCGTTCCGCGGCGCTCCGCCGGTCTGGTCGGGCGCGCCGCGGCGGGCCTGGCGCGCCTGCTGTTCGATTCCGCGCTGCAGCCGCTGCCGGCCGCGGTGCGGCGCGCGGTGGGGGAGGCCCGGCGGCTGCGCTTCGCGCTGGACTCGGACACGGTGGAGGTCGAGTGCGAGCTGGAGTCGGCCGGCAGCTGGACCTGCGCGGGCAGCTTGCGGCCGAGGAGGCTCCGCTCTCCCGCATCGAGCTGCGGGCCGGCGCCGAGCGGCGCTCCGCCTGGCCCGACGCCCAGGGGGCGTTCGCCTTCACGCGGGTTCCGGCGGGGAGCGTGCGGCTGACGGTGCACGCGCCGGCGCGCCGCTACCGCCTGCCGGCCTTCGAGCTGTGACCGTGGCGGGGCGGGGCCAGGCGGCCGAG
>JBBIHL010000592.1:0-2126 GCA_037447075.1 Candidatus Eiseniibacteriota bacterium
GCACGAGCTCCGCCACCAGGGCCAGCTCCAGGCCATGCTGCGGCTGCTGGGGCGCAAGGCGCCCAACCTGGACTGGATCTAGGAGGACATCGTGAAGCGAGCGCCGCTGGTCTTCTGGCTCCCGCTGCTGCTGGGCGGCTGCGCCCGCGGGCCCGTCTACGACGTGCTGATTCGCGGCGGCACCATCCTCGACGGGACGGGCGCGGCCCCGTTCGTGGGGGACGTCGCCATCGGGGGCGACAGCATCGCGGCGGTCGGGCCGCTGCCGGGGGCCCGCGGGCGCGTGGTCGTGCCGGCCCGCGGTCTCGCGGTCGCCCCCGGCTTCGTCAACATGCTCAGCTGGGCCACCGAGTCCCTGCTCGAGGACGGCCGCTCGCAGAGCGACATCCGCCAGGGGGTCACGCTGGAGGTGTTCGGGGAGGGCTGGTCCATGGGCCCGCTCACCGACTCCATGAAGGTGGTGATGAAGGAGCAGCAGACCGACGTCAAGTTCGACATCCGCTGGACCACGCTGGGCGAATACCTCGACCACCTGGTGTCCCGCGGCGTCTCGACCAACGTCGCCTCGTTCGTGGGCGCCACGACGCTGCGCATCCACGCGATCGGCTACGACGATCGCCCGCCGACCGCGGCGGAGCTCGACACCATGCGCGCCCGGGTGCGGCAGGCGATGGAGGAAGGGGCGCTGGGGGTGGGCTCCTCGCTCATCTACGCCCCCGCCTTCTACGCCGGTACCGACGAGCTGGTGGAGCTGTGCCGGGCGGCCGCGCCGTTCGGAGGCCGCTACATCTCCCACCTCCGCAGCGAGGGGAACCGGCTGCTCGAGGCGGTGGACGAGCTGATCGCGATCGCCCGCGAGGCCGGCGTGCCCGCCGAGATCTACCACCTCAAGGCGGCGGGGGAGGCCAACTGGCCCAAGATGGACGCGGTGATCGCCAGGGTGGAGGCGGCCCGCGCCCGGGGGCTGCGGATCACGGCCGACATGTACACCTACCCGGCGGGCGCCACCGGTCTCGACGCGGCCATGCCGCCCTGGGTGCAGGAGGGCGGCCTCAAGGCGTGGATCCGGCGCCTGCAGGATCCCACGGTGCGACGGCGCGTGATCCGGGAGATGCGCATCCCCACGGACCGCTGGGAGAACCTGCTGCTCGCCGCCGGCTCGCCGGAGAAGGTCCTGCTGGTGGGCTTCAAGCAGGATTCGCTCAAGCCGCTCACCGGGATGACGCTGGCCCAGGTGGCGGCCCGGCGCGGCGTCTCTCCCGAGGAGGCCGCGCTGGACCTGGTGATCCAGGACGACAGCCGCGTGGAGACCGTCTACTTCCTGATGTCCGAGGAGAACATCCGCAAGCAGATCGCCCTTCCCTGGGTGAGCTTCGGCTCGGACGCGGCCTCGCAGGCGCCGGAGGGCGTGTTCCTCAAGTCGAATCCGCACCCGCGCGCCTACGGCAACTTCGCCCGACTGCTGGGCCGGTACGTGCGCGAGGAGAAGGTCATACCGCTCGAGGAGGCGGTGCGCCGGCTCACCTCCCTGCCGGCCGGCAACCTGGGCATACCGCATCGGGGCCGGCTGGCGCCGGGCTGCTACGCCGACGTGGTGGTCTTCGACCCGGACCGCGTCGGCGACCGCGCCACGTTCGAGCGCCCCCACCAATACGCCGCCGGCGTGGTGCACGTCTTCGTGAACGGGGTCCAGGTGCTGAAGGACGGCGAGCACACCAACGCCCGGCCCGGCCGCGTGGTGCGCGGGCCGGGATGGAAGGGGAGGGGAGCGGGAGGGTAGCCGGGCGGGCGGGACGCCGGCAGTCGGTCCGGTCCGCGAGCCGAGATTGACAGGTGAGGATTCGGGGCGTGTAATGCGGCCACCGCACGGCGTGCCGGACCCGGCGGTCCGGCGGCCATGCGTCCCAGCACGGGCCCCGGAGCATCGCCACATGCACGCGCCGGCGGGTCGGTTCGATTCCGGGCGGAGCCGCCTTCATCGCCGCCATTCGAGGGGGGATCCCATGTCGCGTCGAGCTGCAGTCCTGCTTGCAGTCGCCGTCGCAGTCCTGGTCTCCGTTCGGCCCGCCCGGGCGGGCTCGCCGCCCCCCGCCGCGGACGCCGGCATGTGGTGGACCCCGCCGCAC
>JBBIHL010000593.1:0-2126 GCA_037447075.1 Candidatus Eiseniibacteriota bacterium
GGCAGCTGGATGCGCACGGGCGGGGAACATACCAGCCGCCCGGCGCGGAGGCGAGGGGTGCGGCGCCCGGGCGTGCGCGAGCCGGGCGCGCTACTTGCGGCGCGGCAGCGGAGCCTCGAACCCGATCGTGTAGATCACGTTGTCGCGCGTGGTGAAGTCGTAGCGGCTGTTGCGCTCGACGCCGAGCCGCAGCCAGCCCTTCTTGAGGTCCGCCGCCCAGCCGATCGTCCGCCGGTCGGCCGGGGCCACGGTGAGCTGAAGCCAGTCGTTGGCCTCGTTGGCCAGTCGCAGTCGCACCGGGAACGTCCACAGCCCTCCCTGGCGGGGATCGTGGATGGCCGACGCCGACATGAAGTTCCAGGACCCCCAGTAGGCGTCGGCCCCGAGGGTCCCGACGAACTGGGGCGTGAAGGACTCGGACGCGATGACGTCCCCCTGGGCGCGCCCCACCAGGTGCGCGGAAAGCACCTGGTCGGTGCCCGCCCAGAAGCGGTACTGGCTCCGGTCGGACGCTTCCGGGCGCAGCTCGGCGCGGCCGGCCAGCGTGTAGACCGAGCGGCGGCGGTCGCGCGGGTGCACGCCCAGCTCGGGGCGGAGCTGGTCGTCCCCTCTCGCGAAATCCCAATATTCCAGCTGGGCGTGCCATCCTCCCGGCACCACGTAGTAGAGCATGTCGCGCAGGTCGTTCGAGTCGTTGAAGTCCCAGTAGCGGAATTGCCCCCCGTGGTAGGCGCGAGACGCCGCGACCGCCGGCGCGGCCATCGCGAGCGCCAGGAGCGACGCCAGCCCTGCGCGCCTCATGGGATCCGGTCCTTGGGCCCGCGACGCGGCTTCATGCTGCCGGTCACGTAGCGCATCCAGAGCCAGGAGAGCAGCGCTCCCGTGCGCAGGAGCGTGTTGAGGCCGCCGTAGAGCGGGTAGAACAGCAGCGCCGCGAGCGGCGCCCGCCGGTTGCTCACGGGAACCCGGACCACCCAGTAGGGATACAGCTCGAACGCGAGGTACATCAGATACACCACCAGGCCCCACCAGCGCGTGCCGGGGGTGATGGCGATGAGCACGATCGAGAGGGTCTTGAGGGGGTCGCTCACCACCGTGTAGAGGTTGTACGCCATCTCGTAGCGCAGCCGCCAGGGCGCCCCGCGCCGGAACAGCAGCCGGATGAAGTTGGCCACCTGGTGGTAGAGCCCGGGATACCAGCCGAAGAGGCGCTGCTGCATCCAGGTCCCCAGGGCGTAGGGCGCCACCGTCCACACCGGCTCGTTGGCGAAGGCGATGCGCCGTCCGTGCAGCAGGTGGATGATGGTCCGCTGCAGGTCCTCGCCCGGGAAGACGCCCGTGTGCTGGTGGTGGTAGCGGTTCAGGTCGGCGGTGCGGAACAGCCCGGCCGCCCCGGACACGCAGCTTACCGAGAGCGTGACGTCGTGGAAGCGCTTGCCGATCTCCATGCTCTTGCCGTACTCGTAGCGCTGCAGGTGCCCCAGGAAGTTGTTGCCGGCCGAGCCGTCGCGGTTCCTGCGGTCGGGAAGCACGTGGAACGCCACCGCGTCGTAGCCCTGGTCGGTGATCAGCGAGGTGGGCAGCCGGGCGCCGCCCAGGCGCGTGTCGTCGTCCAGCAGCAGGGTGAGCGGGGTGCGCACCCGGTAGACGGCGTAGTTCACGGCTCCGGCCTTGCCCTTGCTCTTCTCGAAGCGGTGCACCTCGCAGCCCAGGGCGCGGGCCACCTGGGAGGTGTTGTCGGTGCTGCCGTCGTCCACCACCAGGATGCGCGAGGGCGGGATCAGCCGCGCCAGTTCCCGGACCGTGTGCGGCAGCACGCGCGATCCGTTCTTGCTGGGGATGACCGCGGTGACCAGCGAGGCGTCCATGGCGAAGGGCCGCTCCTCGTTGCGCCCCAGCAGCTCCACCAGGAGCTTGACGAAGTCCACCAGCGCGCAGAACAGCACCACGAACAGCACGCTGTTCGTGAACCCCAGGCGGAGGCCGCCGTCGAACGGGAAGTGCCCGGCGCTCCCGAGCAGGAGCAGGCGCGCGCGCGGCGCGTGGCGGGCCTGGGCCAGGAGGCACGCGCTCGCCGGGATCGGCGAGACCGACCCCACCGCGATCGTCTCGCCGTCGCGCAGGCG
>JBBIHL010000594.1:0-2126 GCA_037447075.1 Candidatus Eiseniibacteriota bacterium
GACACCACGCCGGGCTACAACCTGCAGGCCCACGCCGATGAGCAGCTCGCGGCGGGGGTGCCCAGGGAGCAGCTGTGGCCGCTCTACTTCGCCGGGGTGCGGCCGCTGCTCGAGGCCGCCGACCTGGCCCTGGTGAACCTGGAGTGCCCCTTCACCGAGCGCGGCCGCCGGCTGCCCAAGAACTTCAACTTCCGGGCCCGGCCCGAGCTGGTGGAGATGCTCCGCGCCGGGTCGGTGGACCTGGTGACGCTGGCCAACAACCACACCATGGACTACGGCCGCGACGGGCTGCGCGACACCCTCGCCGCGCTCGAGGGCGCGGGCATCCAGCACTTCGGCGCCGGCAGGAACCTGGACGCGGCCCGCCGGCCGCTCATCCTGGAACGCAACGGGTTGCGCGCGGGGTTCCTGGGCTACTACTACCAGTCGGCCGAGGACATGCTCGAGCCCGAGGCGGTCTACGCCACCCGGCGCAGGCCGGGGGTGGCGGGCTGCTACACGGACCCGGCCTGCATGCGGCGGCAGCTCGAGGAGGACCTGGGGGCGCTGGCGGCCCAGGTGGACGCGGCGGTGGTCTACTTCCACTGGGGCCACGAGGGCTCGGACCAGGTCCGCGACTACCAGGTCGAGCTGGCCCACCTGGCCGTGGACTGGGGCGCCAGGCTGGTGCTCGGCGCCCATCCGCATCGGGTGCAGGCCGTAGAAGTCTACAAGGGCGCTCCGGTCTACTACTCGCTCGGCAACTTCGTCTTCGGCGGGATCAAGGACCCCAGCGAGCCGCGGTCGGCGCTCGCGCGGGTCCGCCTGGAGCGTGGGGGAGCGAGCGAGGCGGAGCTGGTCCCGATCCGGACCACGCGCTGGCCCGAGGCGCCCTTCCAGCCCACCCTGCTCGAAGGGGAGGAGAGGGACTCGCTGCTGGCGCACGTGGCCCGGCTCTCGGCGGGATTCCCACAGACCCTGCCCCAGCTCGTGGCCGCCGCGCCCGCGCCGCCCGCCCTCGCGGCCCCCGGCGATTCCGCGGCGACCGCGCCCCGGTGAGGAGCGACCCGGCCGGGCTCGCCGACCGGATGGGCGGAGGCCTCCGCGCTGCGAGCCAAGGTGGCGCCGCGTGCCCCCGGGTGGCGTCCTTGACAGCCCGAGCGCGCTCCGGCTAAATGGCTGAACGCGTGGGCGCTTAGCTCAGTTGGTTAGAGTACCTGCTTGACATGCAGGGGGTCAGTGGTTCAAGTCCACTAGCGCCCACCATTGATCCCGCGCGCACGGCCCGCCGCGACCCAGGCCGCCCCGAGGTCCTCGTGTCAACCGCGCCGGCACAGAAGGCGATGCCCGACGTGAGCCGCTACCCCGGCGGCGAGGCGCTCTACCGGCTGCGCCATTCGGCGGCGCACGTGCTGGCCACGGCGGTGGTGGAGCTCTTCCCGGAGGTCAAGGTGGCGGGCGGCCCGCCGGTGGAGGACGGCTTCTACTACGACTTCGCCCGCGACAAGCCCTTCACCCCGGAGGACCTCGAGCGCATCGAGGCCCGCATGCGCGAGATCGTGGCGGCCCGGCAGCCCTTCGAGTACTCGGAGACCTCGCGCGAGGAGGCCATCGAGCGCTTCACCCGGGCGGGAGAGACGTACAAGCTCCACTTCGTCTCCCAGATCCCGCCGGGCGAGAAGGTGACCTACTACCGCAACGGCCCCTTCCTCGACCTGTGCCGCGGCCCGCACGTCGAGCACACCGGGCAGGTCAAGGCCTTCAAGCTCACCCACGTGGCCGGGGCCTACTGGCTGGGGCAGGAACGCAACGAGATGCTCCAGCGCATCTACGGCACCGCGTTCCCCACCCAGGAGGAGCTGGATGCGCACCTTAAGCGCATCGCCCAGGCCGAGCAGCGCGACCACCGCGTGCTGGGCCGGCAGCTCGACCTCTTCTCCATCCACCCGGAGGTGGGCCCCGGGCTCGTCCACTGGCACCCGCGCGGCGGGATGCTGCGCCACCTGATCGAGGAGTTCTGGAAGGCGGAGCACCTCAAGCGCGGCTACCACCTGGTCTACACCCCGCACATCGCCAGCGAGAAGCTGTTCGAGATCTCCTTGCGTTCCGAATCGTTCAGCGGAATGACCTTTTCGATTTCCTCTACG
>JBBIHL010000595.1:0-2124 GCA_037447075.1 Candidatus Eiseniibacteriota bacterium
CGCAGTGGAGGGCGATCTCGACACCGCCTCCCACCGCCGCGCCGTTGATCGCGGCGAGCGTGAGGAACGGCAGGTCGCGCAACCTCCCGAACAGCTCGTGGCCTGCCCGGCCACCCTCGCGGGCGCGAGCGGAGCCGGCGTCATCTCGTCCACCGAGGAGATCGAGCGCGGGCCGGCGCTCACGGTGCTGGCCGCGCGGCTGCCGGGCGTCACGGTGTCGCCGTTCCTGCTGGTGGGTTCGACCTGGGCCGAGGACGTCGGCGACGCCCGGGAGTTCGCCCGCCTGGCCCCCGGCGCGACCGGCGCCGAGGCGGTGCTGCTCTTCGGCGATCCCTTCTCGCTCGACGTGGGCAACGTGCTCGGGGCCTTCAACCGGCACGCGCGGGGCGTGCGCGTGGTGGGAGGCATGGCGGGCTCGGCGCAGCGCCCCGGCGGGAACGCGCTCTTCCTGAACGACTGGGTCGCGGGCGAAGGCGGAGTGGCCATCGCCCTCGCGGGCGCGCTGCGCGTGGACGTGATCGTCTCGCAGGGCTGCCGCCCGCTGGGGCCCCCGCTCAAGGTGACGGGCGCCGAGCGCAACCTCATCATGGAGCTGGACGGGGTCCCGGCCGCCCAGCGGCTCCAGCAGGTCTACGAGTCGCTGGCGCCCGCCGAGCGGCAGCTCTTCCGCGGCGGGCTCATGGTGGGCCGACCCGCCAGGCCCGGCGCCCACGGCCGCGGCGACTACCTGATCCGCAACCTCATCGGCCATGACCCGAAGAGCGGCGCGCTGGCGGTGGGCGACGTGGTGGCGGAGCAGGAGGCGGTGCGCCTGCACGTTCGCGACGCCCAGACCGCGCGGGAGGACCTGGAGCTGCTGCTCACGCCCCAGGCGTTCGACACGCCGGCCCAGGCCGCGCTGCTGTTCTCCTGCAACGGGCGCGGGCGGAACCTGTTCCCGGAAGCCAATGCCGACATCACGCCCCTCCAGCTGGCCCTGGGTGGGAGCGTGGCGGCGGGGGGATTCTTCTGCGCCGGCGAGATCGGACCGTTGGGCGAGCGCAACTTCGTCCACGGCCACACCGCCAGCATCGCCATCGTGCGGAGCCGGTGAGGGGCCGGGCGGGCCCCGGGCGCCGCGCGCAGAGGCGCCTGCACTCCGGTTAACGGTGCCCGGTCCCCCCGCGTCTATCTGTCGCGAAGGCCCGCCCGGCGCCTCCACGCGGCACGCCGTGGCGGACGCCCCGCACCCGTAGGACCGCATGGGGAGCATGCCTCCGCGCCCGAACCGCGCATCGGCCGCCCGGCCGGATTCGCTCCCGTGGTGAGCGATGCCGGCGATGCGGCGCGCCACGACGCCGAGCTGGTGGACGCCGTCCGCGGGGGCGACCGCGCCGCCTTCGGGCTGCTCTACCATCGCCACGCGCGGATGGTGCACGGCATCCTGCTGGCGCGCCTGCCGCGCGCCCACGTGGACGACCTGGTGCAGGACGTGTTCGTGCAGGCGCTGGAGCGGCTGAACGCCCTGCGCGACGGGCGGGCCTTCGGCGGATGGGTGGCGGCGATCGCGCGCAACCGTGCGGTGGACCACTTCCGGCGCGCCCGCGCGGCCGGCGAGCTGCCGGACGACCTGCCGGCACCGGAGTCGCACCACGCCGAGGCGCTGGGGGTGCTGGCGGTGCTGCGCGGGCTGCCCGAGGCCTACCGGGAAACCCTGGTGCTGCGGCTGGTGGAGGGCATGACCGGACCCGAGATCGCGGAGCGCACCGGCCTCAAGCCCGAGTCGGTGCGGGTGAACCTGCACCGCGGCCTGAAGCTGCTGCGCGAGAAGCTGGCGCTCCCATCCCGGTCGGCGCCGGAGCCGGAACGATGAGCGGCCGTTACCTGTGGGACCGCTCGGGCGAGCCCGACCCCGAGGTCCAACGCCTGGAGCAGGTGCTGGGCGAGCTGCGCCACCAGGGGGCTCCACCCGAGCTCCCCCTGCCGGCCCCGCGCCCGGGGCGGCGCCGCTGGCTCGCGACGTGGCGGCCCGCCCTGGCGGCGGCGGCGGTGCTGGCGGTGGCCGGCGGCTGGTGGGCGTGGCGCGCGGCGCTGGCCCCCAGACCCACGTGGCGCGTGGACGCGCTGGCGGGAATGCCGCGGATC
>JBBIHL010000596.1:0-1358 GCA_037447075.1 Candidatus Eiseniibacteriota bacterium
GGAGCACCTGCGCCGGCGCCCGTGGCCGGGCAACGTGCGCGAGCTGGCCAACGCCTGCGCCTTCGCCCTGCTCGCGGCCGGTGCGGCCGCCGAGCTGCTCCCGCGCCATCTGCCCGAGGCGCTGCTCGGGGGCGCGGAGGCCGCCCTGCCCAACGGCCTGCACGCCGAGACCCGCGCGCTCGAGGAGCGGCGGCTGCGCGAGACGCTGGAGCGCGTGCGGTGGAACAAGTCCCGGGCCGCGCGCGAGCTGGGACTCTCGCGGCAGGGGCTGCTCAAGAAGCTCCGGCGCTACCGCCTCTACGACGCGCCGGACGGCGGCGCGCCGCTTGACGCTCCGGCGGACGCTACCTAGACTGCGCCACTCGACCCGGAGGGACGCGTGGCCAAGAAGACGCTGAAGATCGGGCTGGTGGGCGT
The DNA here is from genome assembly GCA_037447075.1 of Candidatus Eiseniibacteriota bacterium. GTDB lineage: Bacteria > Eisenbacteria > RBG-16-71-46 > RBG-16-71-46 > RBG-16-71-46 > JBBIHL01. The sequence goes on from JBBIHL010000596.1 coordinate 418, forward strand.
GGGCGGCGCCGCCCAGGTGAATCACATCCCTGCCTGGAAGCGCCTCGAGGGCGTCGAGCTGGTGGCGCTCTGCGATCGCGACCCGGAGAAGGCGGCGCGGGTGGCGCAGAAGTGGGGCGTCCCCCACGCCGTGGGGCGCTTCGACGACCTGCTCGCCGACGCCGAGCTCGAGGCCATTGACATCTGCACCCCGAACTACCTGCACCGGCCCATGGCGGTGGCGGCGCTGGAGGCCGGCAAGCACGTGCTGGTGGAGCGGCCCATGGCGCGCAGCGCCGAGGAAGCGGAGGCCATGGTGAAGGCGGCCAAGAAGGCCGACCGGATCCTGATGTGCGCGGTGCAGCACCGCTTCCGCGCCGACTCGCTCATCCTGAAGAAGTTCGTCGAGAAGCAGGAGCTCGGGCGCGTGTTCTTCGCCAAGGCGGGCTGGCTGCGCCTGCGCACCGAGTGGGACTCCGACGAGTGGCGGCGCCAGAAGCGCGAGTCCGGCGGTGGCGTGGTCATGGACCTGGGCTTCCAGATGCTCGACCTCTCGCGCTGGATCATGGGCAACCCCAAGGCGGTCTCGGTCACGGCCAGCGTCCACCGCCACGAGGGCAAGGGCGAGGTGGAGGATTCGGCCAGCGCCTTCATCCGCCTGGAGGACGGCGCCACGCTCACCCTGGAGGTGACCTGGGGCCTGCTGATGGAGAAGGACTTCGCCTACCTCAACCTGTTCGGCTCCGGAGGCGCCGCCCTGCTCAACCCGCTGCGGCTCCACAAGGGGATGCACGGCAGCCTGGTGAACGTCACCCCGGCCACCGAGTCGTCGCGCAACCAGTACAAGCAGGCGATCGAGGCCGAGATCGCGCACTTCTGCGACGCCCTGCGCAAGGGCCAGGCCCCCCAGGGCTCGGGCGAGGAGCTGCTGCCGGTGATGGAGCTGGTGGACGCCATCTACC
>JBBIHL010000596.1:1379-2119 GCA_037447075.1 Candidatus Eiseniibacteriota bacterium
AAGAGGTGAGGCTCGGCTAGCGCGCCCCCCGCGCCTGTGCCGCCCGCCGGCATCCGGGCCCGCGCCGCGGCGTCGGGACTGCTGATGGCGGCGGCGTTCCTGCCGCTGGCGCTGGGCTGGCTGGCGTGGCTCGGCCTGGTGCCGCTGTTCTCCGCGCTGGCCTCCCTGGCGCGCGCCGGCGCGCCGCTGCGCCGCTGCTTCGCCGCCGGCTACCTCTACGGCTTCGCCTTCTACCTGGCCGGGCTCCACTGGGTGGCCCAGATGTCCACCGCCGCCATGACCCTCGCCTGGCTGCGCTACCCGGCCTGGGTGGCGGCGGCCGCCTACCTGGGATTGTTCGGCGGGCTCTCGGCTCTCCTCGCCGCCTGGCTCGTGCGCCGTGCGCGCTTCCCGTTCCCGGTCGCGCTGGTGGTGGCCTTCCTCGCGGTCGAGGAGCTGCGCGGCGCGGGCGAGCTGGGCTTCCCCTGGTTCCAGCTCGGCTACTCGCAGCACGCCTTCCTGCCGGTGGTCCAGCTGGCGTCGCTTGGGAGCGTGAGCCTGGTGACGCTCTGGATGCTGGCCCTGAACGCGCTGGCCGCCCGGTCGCCGATCCTGGGCGACGTGCGCGGCCAGGGTGTCCAGCGTGGGCAGCACGGCCACCTTGAGTGTCAGCGGGCCGGCCGGCGGCTCGGGCGGCCGGCAGGCGCCCAGCGCCAGGCTCAGCGCCGCGGTCAGGCCGATGAGTGTGGAGATGCGGTTCA
>JBBIHL010000597.1:0-2115 GCA_037447075.1 Candidatus Eiseniibacteriota bacterium
TCCCCGGGTAGTCGGTCGGCGCGAAGATGGCCAGGTTCTTCGCGCCCTTCACGCCTTCCCACGCCTCGCAGTTGGGGTCGAGCTGGAAGTAGAGGAAGTTGGACTTGACCGGCAGCGCCGCGGGGGTGACGCGGGCGAAGTTCAGCGGCACGCCGCGCAGCGCCTGGGCGATGAGGAAATCAATCTTGTCGAGCGAGGCGATCTTGATCTTCATGGGGAACTCGGCGATCAGGCGCTGCTCCTCCACCTCGGCGCGCACCCCCAGGAACAGGCTCGCCCCCGGCTCCAGCAGGCGCGGGTCGGCGAAGCGGCCCACGTAGAGCTGGCCGTCACGCTTCTCGAGGTCGATGCGCACCGCCTTGGCGCGGAAGCCCACCTCGAGCAGGCGCGAGAGCGTCGCGTGCAGGCCCGCGAAGGTGGCGGCCAGGCCGCGGTGCTCGTAGCTCGGGAGGTCCCTGGGGTGAAGCTCCGGCGTGAAGGTGCACAGCATCCCGGCGAGCGACGCCAGGGCGAGGTAGACCTGCTCGGGATGCGCGCGCCGGTGGCCCACGAAGTGCGAGAGCACCGGGACGAAGCCGTTCACCGTGTGCAGCAGGATGAAGTTGCCGGCGTCGCTGCTGCTGAAGTCCGCGGCCCCGCCGCGCTGGCGGCGCTGGTCGCCGATCTCGGTGCTCTTGGTGATGAGCATCTCGAGCTGGGTGCGCAGCTGGCGCATGAGGGATTCGGAGGCGCCGATCGAGAGGCACGGCGGCACGTAGCTCTCGCGCAGCGCGAAGCCGCCGTCGGCGGTGCGCGCCACCTCGGCGATGGGCAGCGCGTCGTGGTCGCCGAGCGCGTCGTCGGGGAAGAGCAGCACCAGGTTGCGCCGGGCCGCGGTGATCACGCGCTCGTTCTGGCCGGAGTTGTCGTCGGGCAGCTCGAGCGTCTCGGGGGCGTAGCGCGGCGGCGGCGTCCCCGCCGGGCCGGGCTCGCCCAGCAGCGCCCGGCCGGGACGCGCCGCGGGCAGGCCCAGGTAGACGGGCAGCGCGTCGCGCTTGGCGTCGAAGTGCCCCTCGAAGGCCCGGGCGGCGGGGAGCGGGTCCTCGTCGGGCACGGCGAAGGGGGTGCCGTCGGGCAGGACGCCGCGCGCGCTGGTGAGCGCCATGCGCCCGTTGCGCAGCGCCTCCCGGTCCACCTCCAGCTGGGTGAGGCCCCACTCGAACGCCTGCGTGGCGCGGAAGCGCTCGCGCACCAGGTGGTGAACGTAGCGGTCCCACTGCTGCAGGTGCTGGGGGGCGAGGAGCATGCCCTCGCTCCACACCACGCGCCGATGCTGGCTCATGGAGCGATCTACCTCGCGGCTACTTCTTGGTCACGCGCAGGCAGGAAGCGTCGGCGGTGAGCTTGAGCTTCAGCCCACCGCCCTTGAGCGGCCTGACCAGGTACCAGCAGTCACCCTCGGACTTGCAGAAGTTGCCCACGATCACCGCGGACTTGGCCTTGGGATCGCGCTCGACCTTGAACTCCTTGCGCGCCCCGGGGTCCACCACGGCCTCGGACCGGGAGACCAGCGCCGCGCCCAGGACCTTGTCCTCGCGGTCCCAGAGCTGGGCCAATGATACTCCCGTCATGGCGGACGGGTCGGTCACCTGCAGGACCCGCAGGTAGATCGGGTAGCCGGTGGGGCGGCCGCACGAGTTGCAGTCGGCGGTCGCGGTGACCGCCAGCTCGATGCTCGGGCTGCCCCCGACCAGCGGCACCTTGGCGCAGCCCAGCGGGCAGAGCGCCGCCAGGGCGAGCGCCAGGCCCGCCACGCCTCGGCCCACCTCGCGGTGCGGGCGCACGCGGGAAACCGCTTTGGCGACAAGGGATTCAGGTCGCACGACCTGCCACACTATGCGGCGGCCAAGTCGGCGTCAAGCGCATCTCCACCCCCAGGACGCCGGGAAGCGCGGCCGCGCGCAGCGGACGCGCGGCTTGGCCCCCCGCAACCCAGCTGGGATCGCGCCTACTCCGCGCCGGGATGCAGCTTCTGGATCCGGTGATTGCTGGTGTCCGCGATGTAGACGGCCCCCTTGCTGTCCACGGCGACGCCCGAGGGCCTACGAAACTCCCCCAGGCCCGATCCCTCCTTCC
>JBBIHL010000598.1:0-2094 GCA_037447075.1 Candidatus Eiseniibacteriota bacterium
ACGGAGCCTGTGGTGCGGCCGTGCCCGGTGCTCCGCATGCGGCGCGGGCCAGGGGCGCCGCAGCGGGCAGCGGCGCGGCACCGGGTGCCGTGATCGTGGTGCGCTGCCGGTCGCGCCGGATGTCGCTGCGCGCCCGGCGGTCCCGGGGGCGCTTCCGGCCCGCCGCTTCACGCGGCTCCTTCGCGGCTTTGTGGGCTGGCGCGCGGCGGCACCTCGAGTGCCGCCACGTGGGCCGATCCTGGCACGCTCGACAGGTTCTCGTCCCTCCTCGGAGCACCGGGGCCGGATGCACCGCGCCGTCACGCGATGCGGCGGAGGACGAGGCACTTAAGGTAGTAGGTCTCGGGCACCCCCAGCAGCACCGGGTGATCGCGCGCCTGCATGCGTTTCTCGACGACCGTCACCGTCGCGCCGGCATCGAGAGCGGCGCCGAGGACCACCTCGCCGAAGGTCGCCTCGTCCACGTGGTACGAGCAGGTGCAGGTGACCAGGAACCCGCCAGGGCGGAGCAGGCGAAGCGCGCGCAGGTTGATTTCCTTGTAGCCGGTGAGCGCCTTCGGCAGCGCGTTCCGGCTCTTGGCGAAGGCGGGCGGATCGAGGACGATCGTGTCGAAGCGCTCGTCGGCTCGGTCGAGCTCCCGCAGCTCGTCGAAGACGTTGCCGGCGCGCGCCTCCACCGCCAGCCCGTTGAGCGCCGCGTTCGCGTTGAGCCCTGCCACGGCCTCCTCCGAGACGTCGATCGCCAGCACGTGGTCGCACACGCGCGCCAGGCGAAGCGCGAAGCCGCCCTGGTAGCAGAACGCGTCGAGAGCGCGGCCGCGCGCGTAGCGGGCGGCGGCCGCGCGGTTCTCGCGCTGATCGAGGAAGAGTCCCGTCTTCTGCCCGCGCCACGGATCGGCCTGGAGCCGCAGGCCGCCCTCCTCCACCTCGATCCGCTCCGGGACGGTCCCGTGGAGGAGCCGCACCTCCTGCGGCAGCCCCTCGAGCGCGCGCACCTTCGGATCGTTGCGTGCGAGGATGCCCGCCGGCGCCAGCATGTCGACGAGCAGGCCGGTGATCTCGGGCAGCCGCCGGTCCATGCCCTGCGACAGCGCCTGCACGACGAGCCAGTCGCCGTAGCGGTCCACGACCAGCGAGGGCAGCAGATCCGCCTCGCCGTGCACGAGCCGCAAGGCCGAGGCATCCAGGCCGAGCCGGCTGCGGTAGCCGATCGCGGCCTCGAGGCGCGCCCGCCAGAACGAGGCGTCGATCGGGACCTCGTCGCGCGTGAGCAGGCGCACCGCGATCTGCGACCGATCACTGTAGAGCGCCTGGCCGAGCGCCCGCCCCTTCGGGTCGCGCACCACCACGATGTCGCCGCCTTCGGCCCGGATATCGGCCAGATCGGACCGGTAGACCCACGGGTGTCCGGACCGCACGCGGCCCGCACCCCGACCGGTGAGCGTGACGACGGGGGTCATGGCGTGGTGGCGGGAGGAGCGGCGACCGCGGCCGGCGCGGGCGGTCCCCCGTGTGAGCACGCCTGGTGCATCAGCGGACTGCCCCCCGATGTTGGAACTGCCCGGTGCGCACCTTGGCCCATTGCTCCCTTCTGCCCCTTCGTCACGTCGCCGCCTGCCGCCCGCCCATCCTATCACCGCCCTGGCAGCACCCTCGCGTCAGGGCTCGCGGTATCGCGGCCGGCCCGACCTCGAAGACGGCGGACCGCGGGAACCGCGGTCTTCAGCAGGTGTTCCTGGGGCCAGGCGGCGAGGTGACGCTCGCGCGCGGGCGCGCGCTGACGCTGCGTTTCCGTGATCGGTACCCGGCCCCGATGGAGTGCCTCGCGCGTGACCTGAGCGAATGCCTCACCTATCTGCGCGTTCCGGCGGCCCATTCACCGCCGCATCGGAAGTACAAACCGGCTGGAACGGCTCGTCGGCGACGGGCGTCGACGCACGAAGGTGAGTCCCGGGTTTCCCACGGAGCGTAGCTGCTCGAGTCTGCTCTACGCCACGCTCCTGAGCGCGTCGCGGCGCTGGCGAGAGATCCCAATGACAGCCGCGACCGGCCTGGGCGCCGCACGCGAATCCGGCGCGCGTGGCGGCGTCCGGC
>JBBIHL010000599.1:0-1219 GCA_037447075.1 Candidatus Eiseniibacteriota bacterium
CACGGCCCGGGCCGTGCCGCGCGGACCACTCTCCTCACGTGCCGACCGCCCGAGCCGGGGCGGGGCGTTGGGGGTGTGGACGCTTCGCGGGAGGTTATCGGTGGCTGGGGCGCCGATCTGAAGCGCAAAACGAGGCGGCGGCGTGCACTCTGCACGCCGCCGGCGCCGCCCTGCGGAAGCCGCGCGCGCCCGCGGGGAGCCGGCTCTACAGCGAATCGGCGGCGAGGGAGCCCCGCAGCCGAGCCACCAGGGCGGGGCCGATGCCGCGCACCGCGCGCAGCTCCTCCACGCTGCGGAAGGACCCGTGCACCCGGCGGTGCTCCACGATCCGCCGCGCCAGCACCGGTCCGATGCCGGGCAGGGCGTCCAGCTCCCGCTCCGAAGCCCGGTTGAGCTGCAGCCGGGCGGGCGGAGCATCGCCGCGGTGGGAAGCGGGGGGCGACGCCTCGCGCCCGATCGTGCTTTCCGCGGAATCCGCGGGAGTCGCAACCGGCGGCCCGGGCAGCGCGCGCGGCGGGCGATGGGTCCGCCACAGGTCCCAGGCGCCGCCTCCCAGGTAGAGGAGGGCGACGAGCAGCAGCCCCCGTTGCTCTGCGGGGGTCAGCGCTCGCAGCACCGCGCGCTGCGCCTCAGTCGAGCAGCCGCCAGGTGAAGGCGATCTGGTACTCCCGCCCCGGGCTTCGGGCCAGCTGGCCGGTGGCCTCGTCGCGCCACACCTGCTCCACCCGCCGGTCGGCCAGGTTGAGGGCGCGCCCCACCAGGACCGCGTCGCCCAGGGCCAGCTCGGCCGAGAGGTCGAAGCGCTGGTACCCGGCCAGGCGGCGCGCCGGCGTCTCCTCGCTCTCGCGGGGCCCCACCCCCTCGACCTCCCCCCTCAGGCGCACGGACAGGTCGCCGGCGAAGAGCCAGGCGCGGCCTTCCAGCCACGCGCGGCCGCGTCGCAGGGGGTCCACCTGCGGTTGCAGGGCGCTGCGATCCAGCGAGAGGGCGGCGCCCCGGAGGCCGGCGCCCGCCCACCGCCCGCGCCAGGACGCCGCCAGCGCCACCTGCCCGAAGTCGCCGTGCCCGGGCGAGGCCAGGGCGCCGCGGCGCAGCCACTCCTCCTCGAGCGGCCGCCGTACCACCAGCGCGCGGTGGCGCGTGCGTCCCGCCAGCAGGCCCAGGCGTGCGCCGGTCCCTTGCTCGGGATCGCCCCAGCGGGCGCCCGCGCCACCCAGCC
>JBBIHL010000599.1:1295-1673 GCA_037447075.1 Candidatus Eiseniibacteriota bacterium
GACCCACAGCGATCCCCCCCACCGCGCCGCGCCCGGCGACCACTCCAGCGCCGGGGCGAGCCGCAGGGAACGCGTGGCCGTGCTCCCCCCCGCCCCCAGGGTTCCGCTCAATCCGCCGCCGGGTGTTTCCAGCCCCCGGCGCGCCGCCACCCACCACTCGCCCGCACGCCGCGCGCCGAAGCCGTCACCGCCCGCGCGCAGCACCTCGGCCCAGCGCCACCTCGTGCGCGCGCCCCAACCCGCCCCCTGCGTCGAGCCCGCCTCGAGCTCGCCCCACCAGGCGCCGGCTTCCCGGCGCGACCCGGTCGCGGCCCCGAAGCTCTGGTGGGCGCTGCGGCCGCGGCCCACGGCCAGGCGCAGCGGCCCCTGCGGCGCCTG
>JBBIHL010000599.1:1697-2090 GCA_037447075.1 Candidatus Eiseniibacteriota bacterium
AGCTCTCCGCTCTCCCCCTCCACGCGCTCCTCGCTGCCCGAGGCCAGCGCGGCGGCGGCCGCCCGGTTCAGATAGGACCCCGCGAAGCGGTGAGATCCCCGGCCCCAGCGGGCTCCGACGCCGAAGAGGTGGTCGCCGGCCCCGCCGAAGGGCGAGGCGGGGTTGCGCTCGCGGTCCTCCGCCGCCAGGTAGAGCCCCGAGAGGGAATCGGACCGGGAGAAGAGCAAGGCGTGGTCGCGGCGCGCGAAGGAGCCGGCGCGCAGCAACACCAGCGCGTCGCTGCGCGCCTTCGGCGGCCAGCGCTTGGCGGCGCGCGCGGCGACCAGCCCCGGCGTCCAGCCGGCCCAGGCCGAGCCGGGGACCGCCGAGACCCCGAGCGTGTCGGCCCAGTCG
>JBBIHL010000600.1:0-2077 GCA_037447075.1 Candidatus Eiseniibacteriota bacterium
CCCGTAAGCAGCGGTTTGTATCTGGTGAAAGTGGAAGCTGCGGGCGAAAGCGGCCTGGCGCACGGCGTAGAAGGGGTCGTCCCGCAGGGCGCGGGCCAGCCCGGCCACCGCCGAGTCGGTGGCCGCCTTCTCGCCCAGGGCGACCGCGGCCTCGCTGCGCGAGGCGGCGGGCGCGCCGTAGGCGAGCTGGGCCAGCAGCTCCGGGGTGGTGCGGTCGAACTCGCGCACGGTGTGGAGCACGGTCAGCTCGGGGTCCACCTCCACCCAGTCGGGCCGCCGCGGGAGCCGCACCAGGATCTCGGCGACCCGCTCACGCACGCGCAGCACGTGGTCCGCGCGCTCGCCGTCCTTCCAGCAGAACCGCACGGGCAGATCGAAGCGGAACACGGGGACCAGGCTGTCCGCGGGCGGGACCTGCCGGGCGCGCAGCTTGGCCATGCCGCCGGCCTCCAGCCACTCCCACTTGAGCTCCAGGTCCGGGTGGCCGGGGCGAAACAGCCACTGGTCGAAGAACTCCTCCAGCCCTTCGCCGGTCGCGTCCTCCATGGCGCGGCGGAACTGGTCGGTGTCCACGCTCTGCCCGCCGTGGCGCCGCAGGTGCTCGCGGATGCCGGCCAGGAAGCGCTCGTCCCCCAGCTTGCGGCGCAGCATGTGCAGCACCCAGCCGCCCTTGGGGTAGGTGTGCGAGTCGAACAGGTCGTTGGGGTAGGTGTAGACCCGCTCGACGATGGGCCGCGCGTAGTCCGCGCGGAACTCCGCCAGGTAGCTGTCGCGGTCGTCGCGCAGTTGCTGGTCGTACTCGTCGCGGCCGTGGGCGTGCTCCTGCCACAGGTTCTCGAAGAAGGTGGCGAAGCTCTCGTTGAGCCAGATGTGCGCCCACTCGCGGCAGGTCACGTAGTCCCCGAACCACTGGTGGGCCAGCTCGTGCGCCACCAGCCCCTCCTGGTTGCGCTCGGTGAAGGCCGTGGCGTCGAGCAGCAGGCGCTCGTACATGGTGGTGGCCGTGATGTTCTCCATCCCGCCGTAGGTGAAGTCCTGCACCACGCACTGGGCGTACTTGGCGTAGGGGTAGGGGACGCCCAGCAGGTCGCTGAAGAAGTCCATCATCTCCGGGGTGCGGCCCACCGACCGGCGCACGCGCTCGGTCCACTCGGGCGGCACGTAGTACTCCACCGGCTTGCCGCGCCACACCGTGTCCACCTTGGCGAAGGTGCCCGCCACCACCGACACCAGGTAGGAGACGTGGGGGAAGTCCATCTGGTAGTGGAAGGTGCGCTCGCCGCGGCGGGCGTCCTCCTCGACGCCGACCAGCCGGCCGTTGGAGACGGCGGTCTCGCCCGCGCCCACCGTGATGAAGATGTCGGTGGTCGCGCGCTCCACCGGCTCGTCGAAGTCCGGGAACCAGAAGCGGTTGCTGGTGTCCTCGCCCTGGGACCAGACCTCGCGCCGGCGCTTGGGGTGGTCCCGGTCGGGCTCGACGAAGTAGAGCCCCGCGCGCGGCACCGCGTGATAGGCGAGGGTGACCGACGCGGCTTCGCCCCGGGCCAGCGGTCGCGGCAGCCGGACGTAGACCCAGCCGTCCGCCTGGTCCACCCCGAGCGGGTTGCCCGCCCCGTCGGCCGCCGACTCGATCACCAGCTCCTCGCCGTGGAGCGGGATGGCGGAGGTCGTGTCGATGGCCTTCCCGCTCAACGTGATGCGTCCGTGGACGGCGCGGCGGGCGTGGTCGAAGCGCACGTGGAGCTCGCGGTGCTCGATGTCGAAGCGGCGCGCCGGAGTGGAGTGGAACTCCGAGTCTTCGTCGGTGAAGGAGCCCGCGCCCGTCCGGGGGGCGAGGCAAGCGGCCAGGGAAAGGACGAGGAGCGCGACGAGCGAAGCATGCTGCCTGCGACGGCGGACCATGGCAGAGTGACCTCCGTGGAGGGGCGCGAGTGGGCGGCCACTATACGCCGCCGGGCGGGCGGACTGTCAATCGCCCTGCGGGGGCGCTGGCGTTCGCGGGCGACCGCTGGCGCCCCGGCGCCGGCGCGGGGACGTTGTGAGGCGCACGGGCCGGCGCTAGGCTGACCGGGTGGTC
>JBBIHL010000601.1:0-2075 GCA_037447075.1 Candidatus Eiseniibacteriota bacterium
CGGCCTTCGAGCGAGCGCGAGCGCTCGACGCGATCGTCTTCGACAAGACGGGCACGCTCACGGAAGGCCGCTTCGGCGTGACCGACGTGATTCCGCTCGGCGGCCGCCGCGAGGACGACGTGCTGCGCTTCCAGTGGGTGGCCGACCCGCGCATCTCGCCGGACGGCTCGCGCGTGGCCTTCACCCGCGTCTCGGTGGACAGCGCCGCCGACGAGTACCGCACCCGCATCTGGCTGGTGGAGGCCTCGGGCGGCGAGCCGCGGCCGCTCACCACCGGGCCGCACGACGCGCAGCCGCGCTGGTCGCCCGACGGGCGCACGCTCGCCTTCGTGCGGGCGGCGGACCAGAAGCCGGGGCAGATCTTCCTGCTGCCCATGACGGGAGGGGAGCCCACCCCGCTCACCCGGCTCAAGGGCGGGGCCGGCCAGCCCGACTGGTCGCCCGACGGCCGCCGCATCGCCTTCAGCAGCGGCACCAATCCGGCGAAGGACGACGACACCACCCGCGTCAAGCCCAAGCACGAGCCCGGACGGGTGGTGACCCGGCCGATCGTGCGCCTCAACGACCAGGGGTTCCTGGACTGGGAGCACCCGGGCCACATCTGGGTGGTGGACGCCGCGGGCGGGAAGCCGCGCCAGCTCACCACCGGACCGTTCGACGAGGGAGCGCCGCGCTGGTCGCGCGACGGCCGGTGGGTCCTGTTCCTCTCCGACCGGCGCAAGCAGCCCTGGTTCGGCCAGGACGACGGCGACCTCTTCGCGGTGCCGGCGGACCTGGCGCGGCCGACGGACGGGGCGGCCATGAAGACGGTGGTGGACATCCGGGGCCCGGTGGGCGGCTTCGTCGAGGGCCCGGACGGGCGCATCGCCGGCATCGGCAACCTGCAGCCCGAGCGCCCGCGGTCCTACGACCAGGACGACCTCCTGCTGGCCGCCGGCCCCTGGCCGCGGCGGACGGTGAGGAACCTGACCGCCGCCTACGACTTCGACGTCGGCGGCGGCATCGCCTCGGACCAGCACCCGCCGCGCGGCGGGGGCAGCCTGCCGCTCGCCTTCGCCGCCGACGGGCGGTCGGTGCTGACCACGGTGGCCCGCCACGGCGCCCGGATGCTGGCCCGCGTGGACGCGCAGAGCGGCGCGGTCGAGGAGCTGACCGACGCCCGGCACGAGGTGATCTCCGGCACCGCCACGCCCGACGGGCGGAGCTGGGCGCTGGTGCTGGGCGACGTCGCCACGCCCGGAGACCTCTACCTGCTCGACGCGGAGACCCGCGAGCGCCGCAAGCTCTGGGGCCCCAACGACGCCCTGCTCGCCGGCATCCGGCTGGGCGAGGTGGAGGAGTTCTGGTATCCGTCGTTCGACGGCGCCCGCATCCAGGGCTGGATCGTGAAGCCGCCGGGGTTCGCCCCGGGGAAGAGCTATCCCATGATCCTGGAGATCCACGGCGGCCCGCACGCCGCCTACGGCGTGGGCTTCTTCCACGAGTTCCACGTGCTGGCCGCCGCCGGCTACCTGGTGCTCTACACCAACCCGCGCGGCAGCACCAGCTACGGCCAGGACTTCGGCAACGTCATCCAGTATCGCTACCCCGGCGACGACTACCGCGACCTGATGGCCGGCGTGGACGAGGTCCTGAAGCGCGGCTACGTGGACCCCAGGCGCCTGGGCGTCACCGGCGGCAGCGGGGGCGGCCTGCTCACCAACTGGGTCGTCACCCACACCGACCGCTTCGCCGCCGCCGTCACCCAGCGCTGCGTGGCGGAGTGGATCTCCTTCTACTACAGCGCCGACTTCGCCCTGTTCACGCCGACCTGGTTCCGCAGGCCGCCGTTCGAGGACCCGCAGGAGTACCTCGAGCGTTCCCCCGTCGCCTTCGCCTCGAGGATCACCACCCCGCTGATGATCATCCACAGCGAGGAGGACTGGCGGACGCCGATCGGGCAGGGGGAGGCGATGTTCCGGGCGCTGAAGCAGCAGCGCAAGCCGGCGGTGATGGTGCGGTTTCCCGGGGAGAACCACGAGCTGTCGCGCAGCGGGACGCCGTCGCGGCGGGTGCAGAACCAGCAGCACATCCGC
>JBBIHL010000602.1:0-2071 GCA_037447075.1 Candidatus Eiseniibacteriota bacterium
ACCGGCGCCGGCGCCAGCCCGGCCGACTACGGCCTCACCTGGAACCAGCTCAGCCAGGTGCAGCTCCCCGCCCTCCACGACTCCGGCTACATCGGCACCGGCGTGGTGGTCTGCATGCTGGACGACGGGTTCAACCGCTACCGCAGCCACGAGGCGCTGCGGGACATCCCCGTGCCGCCGGGCTTCGCGCGCGACTTCGTCGAGGGCGACTACGACGTGCAGGACACGGTGACCGCGGGCGGGGCGTACGCCAACCACGGGTCGCAGACGCTGGGCGGCGCCGGCGGGCGCAGCACCGGCGTCTACCGGGGCGCCGCCTACGGGGCGACCTTCGCCCTGGGGCGGACCGAGTACGATCCCACCGAGACCCCGGTGGAGATGGTCTACTGGGGCCAGGGGGCCGAGTGGGCGGACAGCCTGGGCGCGGACATCATCTCGTCCTCCCTGGGCTACTTCACCTTCGACTCGCCCTACCCCAGCTACACCTACGCCGACATGAACGGCCGCACCACCACCGTCACCCTGGCCGCCGTGGTGGCCGCGCAGAAGGGCCTGCTGGTGGTGACCGCGGCGGGGAACGCCGGCGGGGCGCCCTGGTACAAGATCATCGCCCCGGCGGATGTGAACGGGGACAGCGCGCTGGCCGTGGGCGCGGTGTGGGACGACGGCGCCATCGCCAGCTTCTCTTCGCGCGGGCCCACCGCCGACGGGCGCATCAAGCCCGACGTGGTGGCCCGCGGGGTGGGCTGCGCGGTGCCCGACCCCGGCGGGATCACCGGCTACACCACGGCCAGCGGCACCTCGTTCTCCACGCCGACCGTGGCCGGGGTGGCGGCCTGCCTGCTGCAGGCGCATCCCACCTGGGGGCCGGTGCAGCTGTCGCAGGCCATGCGGTTCACCGCCGACCGCGCCTCCACGCCGGACACGGTCTACGGCTACGGCCTGGTCCGCGCGCTCGACGCCTCCGCCTATCCGGTGGAGGTCTCGCCCGGCGCCGCGCGCCCGGACCGGCTCGCGCTGCGCGGCCGGAACCCGTTCACCCTGGGGCGGGACCGCGTGGCGGTGGGACTGGTGGCCGGGGGCGGTCAGGGCTCCCGCGAGGCCAGGCTGGACGTGCTGGACGCCCAGGGCAGGCGCCTGCGCCGGCTGTGGCGCGGCGTGGTGGGCGGCGGCGCGTCCTACCGGTGGGAATGGGATGGGCGCGACGACGGCGGCCGGCTGGTGGGGAGCGGCGTCTACTGGATCCGCTTCGACGGGACCGGGCCCGCTTCCACGCTGGCGGTCGTGGCGCTACGTTGAGAACCCCGGGCAGCCCGCGGCCCGCCGGGTCACCGCCCGGTTTCCCCGATCCAGGAGAGGTGCTTCGATGAGGGCGTCCTTCGTCGCGCTGATGGGGTGCGCGTGCCTGGCGGCCTCCGCCTGGGCCGGGCTCGAGCGCTACCCGCTCGAGACCCACCTGCTGCCCAACGGGCTGCGCGTGGTGCTGGCGCCCGACACCGCCAGCCCGGCCGTCCATCTGGCCGTGTGGTATCGCGTGGGATCCGCCGACGACCGCCCCGGGCACACCGGGGTGGCCTACCTCATGGAGCGCCTCACCTGGCGCGCCACCGGGCCCGGGGGCTCCGAGGACCGCGGGGCGCGCGTGCAGGCCGCGGGCGGCGTGCCCACCTCGCTCACCACCGCCGACTACACCTGCTTCCAGGAGGTGCTGCCGCCGGAGCAGCTCGAGGTGGGGCTCGCCGTGGAGGCCGACCGCATGGCGGCGCTGGCCGCCGGCGAGGAGGACCTGCGCGCCGTGCGGGCCCAGGTCGTCGAGCACATCCGCCAGCGCGGGAACCAGCCGGTCGCGCGCGGGCTCGACCGCCTCGTGGAGCTGGCGTTCGCCCGCCACCCCTACGCGCAGGCGGTGGTCGGGCGCGCGGAGGACGTGGAGCCCGTCACGCTCGAGGAGTGCCGCGCCTACCACCGGCGCCACTACGGCCCGTCGAACGCCGTGATCACGCTCACCGGCGCCTTCGCCCCCGGGTCCGCGCTGGCGCAGGTCCGCGCCCGCTTCGGCGCCATCCCGCGC
>JBBIHL010000603.1:0-295 GCA_037447075.1 Candidatus Eiseniibacteriota bacterium
TCGCTGCGGTCGTCTGCGTCGTGCTCGGCTCGGCCGGAGCGAGCCGGCGCGCCAGCGCGTCGCGGATGGCCTGGGCGCCGGCGACGTGCGCCGCGCCGAAGAACGCCAGCGCCAGGTCAACGGGACCTTCGCCCAGCGATGTCGCGACCTGCGCCGCCGCCTCCTCGGCGGCGGTGGCGGCCTGGGGCAGGCGGGAGCAGGCCGAGGCCCAGCGCATGGCGGTGGCGGTCTGGGGCTGCGACATGGCATCGAGGCTAGCGTGCCGGGGAAGGCCAAGTCAAAGCTCGGCCCGCGC
>JBBIHL010000603.1:322-2064 GCA_037447075.1 Candidatus Eiseniibacteriota bacterium
ATGCTCCGCCCCATGAGGTCCGTCAATCCCGCCACGGGGCAGGCGCTTCGCGACTACCCCGACCACGACGGCGCCGAGGTCGAGCGGCGCCTGCAGGCCGCGGCGGCGGCCTTCCGCGCGTGGCGCGGCGCCTCCTTCCCCGAGCGGGCCGCGTGTATGCGCGGGGCGGCCCGCGCCTTGCGTGACGGCGCCGCCGGCCACGCGCGCCTCATGACCGAGGAGATGGGAAAGCCCATCGTTCAGGCCGAGGCGGAGGTGGCGAAGTGCGCCTGGGCGTGCGAGCACTTCGCCGAGCACGCCGAGCGCTACCTGGCGCCCGAGGTCATCGGGACCGACGCGGGCAGGAGCCTGGTGCGCTGCGACCCGCTCGGCGTGGTGCTGGCGGTGATGCCGTGGAACTTCCCCTTCTGGCAGGTGTTCCGCGCGGCGGCTCCGGCGCTCATGGCGGGCAACGTGATGGTCTTGAAGCACGCCTCGAACGTGCCGGGCTGCGCGCTGGCCATCGAGGAGGTGCTCCGCGGGGCGGGGCTCCCGGCGGGCGTGTTCTCGGCGCTGCTCGTGCCATCCGCCGCCGTGGCCTCGCTCATCGCCCACCCGGCCGTGGCCGCCGTGACCCTCACGGGCAGCGAGGCGGCGGGCGTGGCCGTGGCCCAGGCGGCCGGGCGGGCGCTCAAGAAGACGGTGCTGGAACTGGGCGGCTCCGACGCCTTCATCGTGCTCGGCGATGCCGACCCCGCCGCCGTGGCCGAGCAGGCCGCGCTCTCGCGCTGCCAGAACAACGGCCAGAGCTGCATCGCCGCCAAGCGCTTCCTGGTGGAGGAGCGCGTGGCGGACCGCTTCGAGGCGGCGCTGGTCGAGCGCATGGCGGCGCTCGAGGTGGGCGACCCGCTCCACCTCGCCACCCAGGTCGGCCCGCTGGCGCGCGAGGATCTGCTGGCCGACCTGCACGCGCAGGTCCAGGGCTCGGTGCGCGCCGGCGCGTCGCTTCGCCTGGGCGGCAAGCGCCTGGAACGCCCCGGCTTCTACTACGCCCCCACGGTGCTCGCGAACGTGCAGCCCGGGATGCCCGCCTTCGACGAGGAGACGTTCGGCCCGGTGGCCGCGGTCACGCGCGTGCGGGACGCCGCCCACGCGGTGGAGCTCGCCAACCGCTCCCGGTTCGGGCTGGGCGCCAGCATCTGGACCGCCGATGCCCGGGGCGGCGAGGCGCTGGCCGCGCAGATCGAAAGCGGCGCCGTGTTCGTGAACGGCATGGTCAAGTCGGACCCACGGCTCCCCTTCGGCGGAGTGAAGCGCTCGGGCTACGGGCGCGAGCTGTCGCAGGCCGGCATCCGCGAGTTCGTCAACCTCAAGACGGTGTGGGTGGGGTAGGCGGCGCCTCCGCAGCGTCAGACTCTGGCGCCCGCTGACTGCCCCCTCGACGCGCAGATTCCCGCCGCCGCGCCATGGGTTCCAGGGCGTGTGTCCGCAGCCACACAACACGCCCCGGGGCGTGTCGGAGGACCAGGAGTTGACAGAGGCTTTGCTTGACGGTCCGGCGCGAGCGTTTCGCCCTCGCCTCGCCGCGACTTCCGCCAGCGCCCGCCAGCGTGCGCAGGAGGCGCGCCGGACGCCCGGTTCCGCGCGGAGCTCGAAAAACTCGTCCCGCTCCGACCGGCGCCTCCTGCGCGGCTCCCCGAGCGCCGCAGGGGGCCGTGATAGAAAAGGATGCGCCCCCGCCGCCGACCCGCCCCCGCGGAGTC
>JBBIHL010000604.1:0-2056 GCA_037447075.1 Candidatus Eiseniibacteriota bacterium
ACCCCGGGCGCGCCCAGCAGCTCCGTGAAGCGGTGCCGCGTGCTGTCCAGGCCGCGGGCGTCCCCGAGCCGCGCCTGGAGCGTGGCGAGCAGGTGGAGCACCGGCCCATCGAACTCCGGGGCTCCGCCCGTCGCCTCGCGCACCATCGCCAGCGCCCGCTCGGTGGCGCGCCGCGCCTCGGCGAGCTCGCCGCGCCCGGCGAGGAGCTCGGCGGTCCAGCGCAGGTTGTCCGCCAGGAGCAGCCGGGTGGCCACCTTGGGCGGCTCGAGCGCGCGGCGTCCTTCCTCGAGGTGCCGGAAGGCCGCGGCGGTGTCGCCCGCCGCGGCGCACGACCTCCCCAGGAGGTTGCGGGCCCGCTCGGTGTAGACGTTCCCGGGGCCGTAGCGCCGGGCGAAGCCGGGAGTCACGATCTCGAGCTGGTGTCGGGCGCCCGCGTGGTCGCCGAGGTCCAGCAGCCGGATGGCCAGGTTGCCGCGCGCCTGGAGGACGCGGAGGTCGTCCTCGGGAAAGCGCCCGCGGATCACCTGGAGCGCGCGCTCCAGCCGCTCCACCGAGCCGGCGGTGTCGCCGAGGCGGTTCTCGAGGCCGGCCAGCCCCTGCAGCGCGTATTGCAGCTCGTAGGCGTCGGGGCCGAGGGTGCGCGAATAGACGTCGAGCGATCGCTCGAAGGACCCCCGCGACTCGTCGAAGCGATCCAGGCTCGCGAGCACCGCGCCCCGTTCGGCAAGGACGAAGCCGATCTCGGGGTAGGTCTCGCCGTGGTAGGCGCGCCGGATCTCGTAAGCCCGGTCGATGGCCTCGAGGGCCGCGTGCCAGCCGCGGCGCTTCTCCTCGGCCTGCGCGATCACGAACCAGCTGTCCGCCACCAGCGTGTCGCGCGGGCCCAGCTTGGCCTCGCGCAGCCGCCGGGCCTGGTGGAGCAGCGCCAGGCCGGAGTCGGGATCGCCCATCTCCCCCATCACGCGTCCCAGGATGTGGACGGTGCTGGCGAGGAACGCCGTATCGGGGCGGGCACGGCTCTGCAGCGCCACGCTGCGCTGCAGCAGGCGGATGGCGGTCGAGTCCCCGTAGAGCTTCCGGCCCCAGAACGACCGGCCGCGGAAGGCCAGCGCCCGCGCCCACGCGGTGGTGTCGGGCGGCGCCGCGCGCTCGGCCTCCGCGGCGACCATGGCCGCCAGGCTGTCGGACTCGGCCCAGCGCAGCCGCTCCTGGAGGCGGCGAACCTCGTCGAGACGCTCCTGGAACGACGGCGCCCCGGCCGCCGGCGGCGCGACGCCCAGCCCGAGGCACGCAGCGAGGAGGGCCGCCGGCCCCATTCTCATCGCAGCGGGTTCTCCAGGACGATCTGGCGCACCCACACGCCGCGCACCCCGGTCTCGCGCCCGGCGAGCGCGCGGAAGCGGTCGAAGGCGCGCGAGCGCGGCGCCACGCCGGCATCCCCCGCGGGCAGCTCGGTCATGCCGCCCACGCCGCGCAGCCGCTCGACGGCCTCCGGTCCCACCGCCGCGTAGCGGATGGGCCGCCCGGGCTGCGGCGCCGGCAGGCGGCCCAGGTCGGCCTCCAGCTCGGGCACCGCCTCGGGGCTCACCACCACCAGGAAGTACTCCCGCCCGCCCGGGCTGGTCACGGTCCAGGCGTTCTCGCGCCCGCCCACCGTGCCCGGCAGCACGTAGGTGGAATCCGCGGCCAGCGGGTTGCGGGCGTCGAACAGCGGCTGGGGGAACAGCAGGTAGCGCTCGCCGCGCTCGTCCTCGTTGAGCACGTAGACCCACGCCGACCGGGTCGAACGCAGCTCGAGCGACAGCCGGTCGCCCGGGGCCACGCGGTCTCCGCTCGCCAGGCGAACGGCCGCGCCTCGGTCCCGGCGCAGGAACGAGGCCTCGACCGCGTAGGTCTCGACCGGTGCGGCCGGCGGAGCGGCCGGGCTCGACCCGCCCCCGGCCCGGCTGTCGCGCGCGACATTCGCCCGGCGCGCGCTCCACCACCCGAAGGCCGCGACCATTGCCAGCGCGACCATCGCCGCGACCCATGCCAGGTGCCGGGGGGCGGCCGCCCG
>JBBIHL010000605.1:0-2048 GCA_037447075.1 Candidatus Eiseniibacteriota bacterium
GGCCGCGTCCGGCGCCTCGCGCGCAGGGGCCGGCCCAGCCTTCGCCGGCCCCGGCCGCGCCGCCGGCCCCCGCCGCCATCGGGATTTCCGAGAACGCCCGCTGGACCGCCACCACCTGGGAGGCGGCGACAGCCGAGGCCAACAAGAAGGTCCTCGAGAGCGGCAAGCCCGCCACCGTCACGGGCGAGGTGGTGGACGTCTCCTGCTACCTCCAGCTCGGCAAGCGCGGCGAGGCCCACATCCCCTGCGGGACCAAGTGCATCCAGAACGGCCAGCCGATCGGGATCGTGGACGCCGAGGGCAGGCTCTACCTGCTCATGGCCGAGGAACACCACCCGCGGCGCGACGGCGAGGTGGAGCTCAAGAGCGTCTTCCTGCCGCATCTCGCCAAGACCGTGACGGTCACGGGCGTCTCGACCGAGCTCGGCGGCTACCGCGCCCTGTTCGTGCAGGCGAAGCCGCTCGGGGGCGCCAAGCCCAAGGCGGCGGGCGAGGAGCCGATGCCGAAGAAGTAGCGGCGCCCGGACCCCTGCGGGGCGCGGGCGCCGCGGTGCTCCGTGCGCGGCGATGGGCGGGCCGGCTACCGCATGTCGTAGACGTAGCGGTTCAGGTGCTGGATGGTGTCCTGCTGCTCGGCCACCTGATAGGCCAGCACGTCGCCGCTCGTCACCACGCCGCACAGTCCGATCGGGCCCAGCACCGGCAGGTGCCGGATGCGCCGCGCGGTCATGATGGCGCCCAGCTCCTCCAGCGTCGTGTCCGGGCGGCAGGTGACCACCGGGGTGGTCATCACGTCGCGCACCGCCGTGGCCGCCGGATCGCGGCGCTCGGCCACCACGCGGCGCAGGATGTCGCGCTCGGTGAAGACCCCGGCCAGCTGGCCTTCCTCCAGCACGACCACTCCGCCGATGCCGCGCTCGTTCATGAGCTGGGCGGCCTTGAGCACCGACTCGGCAGCGGGGATCGAGACCACACCGCTGCCCTTCCTGGCGAGGATGTCTCGGACGCAGGGCATATGCGCCTCCTGGGTAGGGGGTACCTGCCCACGATTCTAGACCCCTGCCGGGCGGGCGTCAGCAGGGGATCGCGGGGCGGGCCGGGGGCGGGACCGCAAGGCCGGCCGCCTCCCGGCAGCCGGCCTGCGGCCGCGGAATCCGATGCCGTCAGTCGTCCGAGTGGGGTCCGCGCCCGTGCTTCTTCTCCTTGTGGACCGCCGCCTCGCGCTTGGCCAGACCCGGGGGCCCGCCGTGCGGGTGCCGCCAGTAGCGGCCCGGCACGTTGATCACCGCCCGGGGCACCAGGCGCGTCTCCACCACGGCGAACGGCCCCCGGTGGCGGCGGGCGCGGTACCACCAGCCGTCGCTGAACACGTACCAGTAGCCGCCGTAGCGGAACACGTCGTAGTCGCAGGGATCCGCCACGTAGTAGACGCTGGTGGACGGCACCACGGTCACGCGCGGCTCGCGCACGAAGACCACGTGGGGCGGCGGCGGCGCGTCGCCGATCCGCACGTGGATGTCCAGGCTGCCCTCCGCGGCGGCGGGCGCCGGCGCCATCGCCGTCGCGAGCGCGGCGGCAGCCAGAGCAAGCAGCGTCCTTCGATGCATGCGGGTATCCTCCTCTCGGCCCGGGTCGGGGGGCTTGGCCTTTGCGATGTGCGGCCCCCGCCGGCCGGTTCCCGCAGCTGCAGGGGGCATGCCATCCGGTCCCGGTCCGCTCCGGCCGGCCATCCCGCGCCCCCGCAGCGGCCTGGGCGGCCCGGCGCCACGATCGGACCGGGCTTTCCGCAACACGCCCTTGACAGGCCAGGGCCTTGCGCCCGCTCCGGGGGCTGGTTACGCTCGCCGGCCCCGGTCGTCACTTTTCGCCTCGTGCGGCGCACTTCAACCATGGAGTCCCGTGATGCTCCCCAACCGACGCGCGTTCCTGCTGGCGACGGCCCTGCTCTCCCCGCTCCTCCCCGCGCTCCGCGCGCCGCTCGCGGCGGTCAACACGCCGCGCGTCCATGCCATCGTGGGGGTGCGCATCGTGACGGCCCCGGGGCAGAC
>JBBIHL010000606.1:0-2048 GCA_037447075.1 Candidatus Eiseniibacteriota bacterium
AGCTGCGCGCGAAGGCCGAGGCGGCGGAGCGCGGCTGGGCGCGCGTCGCGCCGCGGACGGAGGCCGGGCTCGAGCCGGAGGCCGTGGGGCTGGACGGGGTGCTCGCGGCCCTCCCTGAAGGCGCCGCGCTCGTGTCCCTCGCGACGGTGGAGCCGCGCGGCGAGCCGGCGCGCATCGTCGCGTTCGTGGCGCGGGCCGGCGTCGGAGCGCGGCGGCAGGTCCGGGTCATGGAGGTGGGGAGGGCCGACGCGATCGCCGAGGAGCTTGCCCGCTGGGTCGAGCTTTCGGGGAGGTCGCCGCGCGGCTGGGTGGGAGCCGAGCGGGTGTGTCGCGAGGAAGGGCGGCGCCTGCTTGCGCTCACCTGGGACCGCATCGCCGGGGCCGTCGCAGGCGCGCGCGAGGTCTACCTGGTGCCCGAAGGGCCGCTGCACGCCTTGCCGTGGGGGGCCCTGCCGGAGGGCGCGGGCTACCTGGTGGAGCGAGAGCCTGCGATCCACGTGCTCGATGCGGAGCGGGATCTCGTCGAGGACGGGACGCGCGCTTCCGAGCACGGGCTTCTGGCGGTGGGCGGCGTGGACTTCGCGGGAAGGTTCGCGCCGCTTCCGGGGACCGAGGAGGAGGTCGGGGCGATCGCCCGGCAATGGACGTCCCGGGCCGGCATCGCCCCTGCCGGGGACGTGCGGTTGCTGCGCGGCGCGGACGCGACCGAGGCGGCGTTCAAGGCGCTCGCCCCCGGCAACCGCGTCGTCCATCTGGCCACGCACGGGCTGGTCCTCCAGGATCTGGCTGCCGCCGCGGCACCGGGCACGCGCGGGGTGGGAGGGGTCGCTCCGCTCGACGACGCGTCGCAGGCCAGGCCCCCGGCCGGCGCCGCGCGCGCGGTCTCTCCCTGGCTCGGGCGCCGGGTGTTGCTCGCGCTGGCGGGCGCGACGCGTTCCGAAAGCGGCGAGGGCGACGGGGACGAGGGGCTCCTGACCGCGGAGGAGATCACCACGCTCGACCTGCGCGAGACCGACTGGGTGGTGCTGTCGGCGTGCCGGTCGGGCGAGGCGGAGGTCTGGGAGCGGGAGGGGGCCCTGGGCATGCGGCGGGCGTTCCGCCTGGCGGGGGCGCGCGCGGTGGTCGCGAGCCACTGGGCGGTGGACGACGACGCGACGCGGGAGTGGATGGAGGCGCTCTACGCGGCCCGCGCGGCCGGGGCGACGGCGGCCGGCGCGGTGCGGCAGGCCTCGCGGGCCGTGCTCAAGGCCCGGCGGGCGGAGGGGCGGAGCACGCATCCCTTCTACTGGGCGGCGTTCACCTCGAGCGGAAACTGAAGGGCGGCGGGCGCGCGCACTCCATGAACGCGACCCCCTCCGACCTCGAGGCCGCTCGCGCCATCGTCTGCCGCGCGCGCTTCCTCCTCGTCCTCACCGGGTCGGGCATCTCGGCCGAGAGCGGGGTGCCCACCTTCCGCGGGGCCGGCGGCTACTGGAGGAGCCGGAGCTTCACGGAGCTGGCGACGCCCGAGGCCTTCCGCGCCGACCCCCGCCTGGTCTGGGACTGGTACCTGGAGCGGCGGCGCACGGTTCGCGGCTGCGAGCCCAACGCGGCGCACCGCGCCCTGGCGGCGTGGTCGCACCTTGGGCGCGGCGGGCTGGTCACCCAGAACGTGGACGGGCTCCACGAGCGCGCGGGGCATCGCGGCGTGATCCGCTTCCACGGTTCGCTGTGGCGCAACCGCTGCACGCGCTGCGGGGCCGAGCGTGACGCCGAGGACCTCGAATACCCGGCGCTCCCGATCTCACCGTGCTGCCGCGCGCAGGAACGGCCGGGCGTGGTGTGGTTCGGCGAGGCGATCCCTGCTGCGGCCGTCGCCGCGGCGCGGGAGGCGCTGGCGAGCGCGGACGCCATGCTGGTGGTGGGGACGAGCGGGGCCGTCTATCCGGCGGCGGGCCTGGTGGTGGAGGCCCGGGCCCGCGGCGCACGGGTGGTCGAGGTGAACCCGGAGCCCGGCGAGGTGGTGGCCGACGTCACGCTGCGCCTGCCGGCCGGAGAGGCGGTGCCGC
>JBBIHL010000607.1:0-2031 GCA_037447075.1 Candidatus Eiseniibacteriota bacterium
CTGGCGAGCCTCTACGGGATCGCTCCCGAGCGCTTCCAGGTGATCGAGAACGGCTACGACGACGCCCGGCTCCATCCGCCGCAGGAGACGGAGCGTCGCCGGGCGCGCGCGCGCTTCGGCTTCCGCGACGAGGAGCAGGTCGGGCTCTTCGTGGGCTCCGACGTCCCGCACAACCGCGAGGCCGCCCGGCTGCTGGTGGAGCGGGTCTACCCGCCGCTGGCGGCCGGCGGGGCCCAGCGCCTGCTGCTGGTGGGCGGCGTGACCCGCGGCTTCGAGGGCCGGCGCGAGCCGTGGCTCACGCGGGTGCCCCCCACACCCGACCTCCTGCCCTGCCTGCACGCGGCGGATCTCGGGCTGAACCCGGTCACGACCGGGGGCGGCAGCAACGTGAAGCTGCCGACCTACCTGGCGGCCGGCCTGCCCGTGGTGAGCACCCGCTTCGGCCTGCGCGGCTACCCGGACCTCGCGCCCTACGTGGTGACGGCGGAGCCGGCCCAGGTGGCGCTCGCCATCCAGGCCCGGCCCAGGCCGCATCCCGGGGCCGGGGCCGCCGTGACGCGCTACGCCTGGAGCGCGCTCGGGCGCCGGCTGGGGGAATGCTTCGAGCGCCTGCTGGGCCGCGCGCCGGCCGGCGGGGCCCGACCGGCGGAGGGCGGTCCGTGAGGATCGCCATGATCGGGCAGAAGGGGATCCCCGCCACCTGGGGCGGGATCGAGCGCCACGTGGAGGAGCTGGCGCGCCGGCTCACGCAGCGCGGCCACCAGGTGACCGTGTTCTGCCGCTTCCACTACACCCCCGCCGGATCCCGCTACCACGGGGTGCGGCTGCTGCGCCGCCCCAGCCTGAACACCAAGCACCTCGACACCGCCACCCACGTGGCGTTCTGCACGCTGGAGAGCCTGTTCCGCGGCTTCGACGTCGTCCACTTCCACGCGCTGGGGCCGTCGCTCCTCTCCGGTCTGCCGCGCATCTTCGGCCGGCGCAGCGTGGTCACCGTGCACGGGCTGGACTGGCAGCGGGAGAAGTGGGGGCGCTTCGCGGCCTGGGTGCTCCGGCGCTGCGAGGGGCCGGCCGTGCGTTTCCCCGACCGCACCATCGTCGTGTCCAAGACGCTGCGGGACTACTTCCTCGAGCACCATCACCGCCCGGCCACCTTCATCCCCAACGGCACCAACCTGCCGACGCCGCGCCCGGCGCGGAACATCCTGAAGCTGGGGCTGGAGCCCGGGCGCTACGTGCTGTTCGTGGGGCGGCTGGTGCCGGAGAAGGGCGTGCACTACCTGTGCGAAGCGTTCTCCCAGCTGCGCACCGACCTCAAGCTGGCCCTGGTGGGAGGCTCCTCCTCGTCGCAGGCCTACGTGGACCTGCTCAAGCGCTACGAGGGGGACCGCGTGCTGTTGCTCGACTACGTCTTCGGCGCCGACCTGGAGGAGCTGTGGAGCAACGCCTACCTGGTGGCGCAGCCATCCACCCTGGAAGGGTTCTCGATCGCGCTGCTCGAGGCGCTCTCCTATGGCCGCTGCGTCGTGATCAGCGACATCCCCGAGAACCTGGAGGTGGCCGGGGACTGCGCCGTGACCTTTCCCAGCAAGAACGTGGGCGAGCTGCGCGCGCGGCTGGAGACGCTGCTCGCCCAGCCGGCCCTGGTGCGGACCTACGAGCAGAAGGCGCGCCAGCACGTCATGACGCACTACTCGTGGGACACCGTGGCCGAGAGCACCGAGCGGGTCTACCGCGAGGTGCTGGGGGGCGGGGCAACTTGAGTGCGCGAGCGGCGTGAGCGGTGGACGCCCCGCACCCCCTGTGCTAGTGGTGATCGGGATGAGCGCGGCCATTCTCCGGGCGAGGACCGTTCGTGGCTGAGCGGTTCGCCCTGATCCTGGCCGGCGGGCGCGGCGAGCGCTTCTGGCCGTGGAGCCGCCCCGACCGTCCCAAGCCGCTGCTTCCGCTCGCCCCGGGCGGGCGCAGCCTGCTGCGCGCCACCCTGGAGCGACTGGCTCCGCCGCGCCTTGCCCGCCACCGTCCACACAT
>JBBIHL010000608.1:0-2010 GCA_037447075.1 Candidatus Eiseniibacteriota bacterium
GTCTGGCCCTACGCGCTGGTGCGCGACGGGCAGCTCTCGGTCCAGTTCGCGGCCCTCTCGCAAGAGTGGCAGACGCGGCTGGTGGGCGGCGCGCTTCCGCCGCGGCTCCAGGCCGAGCTGGCGCTCGCCCGCCCGCTGGACCGCCTGGTGCAGGCGCTCGGCGACCTGTTCCGCGCCCAGCTGCTGGTGGTGGTCGCGCGCGCGCTCACCATGCCCCTGCGCCTGCGCGGCATGAGCCTCAAGCGCCGCTTCCTGGTGAACTACATCTTCGTCCGCAACATCCCGAGCGTGCTGGCGTTCCTCACCCTGGTCGTGGTGGCCTACGTGGGCTTCGGCATCCACAAGACGGGCCGGGTGCGCGCCGATCTCGAGCGGACCCTGGCGCGCGCCGACGCCGTGGGCGCGGCGCTGCTGGACGATCCCCGGCTGGCCGCCGGCGGCAGCGGCGCCGCCGCCCGCCTGGAGGCCGCACGGGAGTGGCTGGGTCCGCAGGGAGCGCGCGCCCACCTGGTGCTCCGCCGCGGGGCTCCGCCCGCAGGCGGCGATTCTCTCCGCGCGGGCGCCGCCGAGCCCGTGCAGGCCGCCAGCCGAGCCACCGCGCCCTCCGTCCTGGCGCTCGCGCTCCCGCCAACCCGCGACGGCCGGCTGCAGGGCGTAGTCGAGGACGGGGCCGCGCTCTACCTGGCCTCGCGGCGCATCGCCGGCGAGCCGGCACCGGGACGGGCGCTCGAGGTGTACATCCCGCTCGATTCCTCCTTCGTCGCCTCGCTCGCGCAGCGGGTCGGCGGGCGCGTCGTCATGACGCTCGACCGCGGCGTCTCGGTGCGGCACGTCGGCAGGGAGCAGGGGCTCTCCTTCGTCCCGGACACGAGCGGCAAGGCCCGCATCCGCGTGAGCTCCGGCGGCGGCGCGGACCGGCGGCGCCGGGAGGTGTTCCTGGGGCGCTCCTACCTGCCCCTGGGCGACTGGCGCGGGGGATGGCATTCGGGGATCACCGGCGCCGTCGCCGTCGAGCTCCGGACCACCGGCGCCCTGCTGCTCCGGGACCTCCGCGACGTGCCGGGATGGCTCTACTCCAACGTCGTCATGGTGGCGCTGCTGCTGGGCCTCACAATGTTGATCGGCATCGCGGAGAGCGTCGCCGTGCGCTCCGGTCGCGGGATCGTCAAGTCCATCGAGGAGGAGGTCGCCGACCTGCGCCAGGCCGCGGCGCGGCTGGGCGCGGGCGATCTGGCGCATCGCGTGCCGGTCCGCGGCCGCGACGAGCTCAGCGCGCTGGCCGGCTCGTTCAACGAGATGGCGGCGAGCCTCGAGCGCCAGCGCGCCGAGCTGATCGAGAAGGAGCGCATCGAGGAGGACCTGGAGGTGGCGCGGCAGATCCAGCGCCGCTTCATGCCCCAGCAGCCGCCAAGGGTCGCCGGGCTGGACGTCGCCGGGATCTCGGTGCCGAGCCTCGAGGTGGGCGGCGACCTCTTCCACTACGTCGAGCTGCCGGGAGGCCGGCTGGGGATCGCGCTGGGGGACGTCTCCGGCAAGAGCGTGCCGGCCGCGCTCATCATGTCCAACGTCATGTCCGCCCTGCGCGCGGAGGCCCTGCACGAGACCGAGCTGGAGAAGAGCCTGGAGCGCATCAACCGGCTGCTGGTGGAGCAGATCGAGCCCGGCCGGTTCGTGACCCTGTTCTACGCCGTGGCCGATCCCGCCGCGCGGCTGCTGCGCTACACGAGCGCGGGGCACAACCCGGTGCTCCAGGTCACCGCCGCCGGCGAGACCCGGTGGCTGCGCGAGGGCGGCGTGCCCCTGGGCGTGCTGCCGGCCGCCACCTACCCGTCGGCCCGGGCCGGGCTCGAGCCGGGAGACGTGGTGATGGCGTATTCGGACGGGGTCACCGAGGCGGAGAGCGGTGACCGCGACGCCGCGCTGTTCGGCGAGGAACGGCTGGCGGCCACGGTGCGAGAGCTTCGGGCGCGGCCGGCCGAGGCGATCGTGCAGGGCGTGCTCGCCGCCGTG
>JBBIHL010000609.1:0-2003 GCA_037447075.1 Candidatus Eiseniibacteriota bacterium
CTAGCCCATGTTCACCCTGTCGAACACGGGCGCGCGGTGTAAGTGCCCGAGTTGACGAGGGGGCGGGTGCTGGGCGGCCGAAAACGTGGTGACAGACTGGCCGAAGATATCTCTTGATCGTGGATGTGGGATCGGCCTATCCTGCGATGACAGGATGGGCCGATGTTCTTGCGCACCGTCAAGGCGGCCGGCGGCAAAGGCGTGCAGCATGAGTACGTGCGCCTCGTGGAGAACTACCGCGAGCACGGCACGACCAAGCAGCGGGTCGTCTGTAACCTCGGCCGCAAGGATCTGCTCGCCGCCCACCTCGACGGCCTGATCCGGCTGCTCCGCGGGGAGGCCCGCGCCGCTCCAGTGCCGGCGGGCGCCGTGCAGGCCACCGGCGCCTGGGATTGGGGCCCGATGCTGGTGGCGCGCACGCTGTGGCGCGAGCTGGGGCTGGACCGCCTGCTCGCCGCGCCGGGCAGACGCAGCCGCGCTGACGGGGTGGCCCTGGCCGACCGGGCCCTGGTGCTGGTGGCCAACCGGCTGTGCGCCCCGACGAGTGAGCACGGGCTGGCGCGGTGGCTGGAAACCGACTTCGTCTGCGATCGGCAGGGGCGGCGCTGGGTGCCGGTGTGGCGGGAGGAGGCCGAGCGCCGGGCCAGTCGCCGGCCCCGGGTGCGGGTGGCCGCGCGCCAGCTCACGCAGTGGTACCGGACGCTGGATCAGCTGCACGCGCGCCAGGCGGCCATCGAGCAGGCCCTGTATCTGCAGCTGCGCGATCTCTTCGCCCTCCAGGTCGACCTGGTCTTCTACGACCTGACCTCGACCTACTTCGAGGGCCACGGGCCCCCCGAGGCCGCGCACGGGTACAGCCGGGACGGCAAGCCGCGCAACCGGCAAGTGCTGGTGGGCGTCGTCATGGTCGACCAGTGGCCCATTGCCCATCACGTCTTCCGGGGGAATACCCGCGACGCCGCCACGGTGCCCCAGGTCCTGGCCGATCTCGAGCGGCGCTTCGGCCTGCGGCGCGTCGTCTTCGTGGGGGACCGCGGCATGGTGACCGCCGCGAACCTCGCCCACGTGCGGGAGCAGGGTCAGGGCTACGTCGTCGGGCTGCAGCGCCGCCGCCGCGAGGACGTCGCCCGCGCCATCGCGCGGGCCACGGGGCCGTGGCTGCAGTGCCCGGTCGGCATCACGGCCCGCGAGAAAGCGCCGCCCCCCCGCACGCGCGTGCAGGAAGTCCCCGCGGACCAGCCCGGCGTCCGGCTCTTCGTGGTCGAGAGCGACGAGCGGCTGGCCTACGAGCGGGGCCAGCGCCTGCAGGCCATGGCCCGGGTGCGCACGCACCTGGAGGCCCTGCAACGCCGGGTGGCCGCCGGCACGCTCACCGACCCCGCCCAGATCGGCGCCGCCGCGGCCCGGATCCTCACCCGCTGGCATGGGTACCGCTACTACGACTGGACCTACACCGACGGACGCTTCCACTTCTTCGAGCACCCCGTGCACCTCCCCCGGGAGCTCGCCTCTGAGGGCAAGTACGTCATCCAGACCGAGGAGCCCCACCTCACCCCCGTCGAGGCCGTGGCGGCCTACAAGGACCTCAGCGAGGTCGAGCGCGCCTTCGCCAACCTCAAGGACGTGATCGAGCTGCGGCCGATCTACCACCGCACCGACCGGCGGGTCGAGGCGCACATCTTCGTGGCCGCCCTGGCCTTCTTGCTCCATCGCATGATCGAGAAGAAGCTCAAGGCCGCCGGGCTGGATCTCTCCGCCACCGAGGCCCTGCGCGTGCTGCGCACCGTGCGGGTCGTCGAGTTCACCCTCCACCCCGGCCAGACCAAACGCTCCGTCACCCGGGGCTCCGCCCGGGCCGCCGTCGTCCTCTCGGCGCTGGGCATCACCCAGCTCGATCCCCCCACCCCGCCCAAAGGGGCCGAGACCGTCGTGTAGTGACAATCCCGCCCGCCGACCCCCAGAACTTCAACGACTTATGGAGCGAAAAGGTAAACATGGGCTAG
>JBBIHL010000610.1:0-2001 GCA_037447075.1 Candidatus Eiseniibacteriota bacterium
AAGCAACAGGGTGACCATGAGGTTCGCGGGAAAGCGCCACGCTCGCGCCACCCACCCAGCGCAGCGCGGGCTGCTCCGAGACCGGGTCGAGGATGAAGTAGGTGGGGAGGGCGCGGATGCCGAGGCGCTTCCGCAGCCCCGCGTTCCGGGCCTTCTCGGTGTCCATCTCGAGCCAGACGAACCGCCCGGCTTCGCTCGCCAGGCCCCGGTCGGTGAAGACGTAGGCCCGCATCGAGCGGCAGGTGTGTCACCAGGGGGCCCAGGCCTCGACGAAGAGCGGCACCTTGCGGGCACGCGCCTCGGCCACGGCGCGGGCGTAGTCGTCCTGGAAGGGCAGCGCCCGTGGTGCCCCCGACCGAGGCACGGCCGCCACGGGCGCACTGGAGGCGAGCGCCGCCGCCAGCAGGAGGAGCCGCCGCATGCTCATGGTGCCATGCTAGCAGAGCGGCGAAGCGTCGCGCCACGGCGGGAGGAAGGCACCGCTTCTGGCAGGTGCCCCGGCCAAGGGATGACCTGCAGGGGGAACCGGCCGGGTGTCAGGGCCGCCGACCTCGGTCGCGCGACATCTGCCTCGACACGCCCCGGGGCGTGTCCGGTAGCCGCGGACGCGGGTCCCGCCCGGGCGGTCGCCGCCGCAAGCGGCCGATCCGGGATCAGTCCCGCGCCACGGACCCGATCATGGCGTCGAACTCGGCCTGGGCCTTCTCCACGCTGCGGGCGTCCCCGGTGAGCTTGAAGAACACCAGACCCTGCGGGGCCTCGACGATCGCCCCGGCCAGCCGGTAGTTCGGCTTAAGCCCCTGCGTCTGCATCATGGGACCGGCGGTGAGCCGGTAGGTTCCCCTGACCTTCACGGTGGTGACGCGAACGCCGTTCACCTGCCGGGAGGCGCGCTCGGGGCGGGAGGGATCCACGAACTGGCCGACCCAGCGCTCGATGTTCTCGTCCACGCTGCCGCCCTGCCCGCTGCCGAAGAAGAACACGCCGCACTCGCCGCCCTCGGTGCCGGAGGCGGCGACGACCGAGTAGGTGGCCACGCGCATCGGCCGCTCGGGCGCCGAGCTCCAGCGGGCGGGGACGGACCAGTGGATCCCCGCGGCGCTTCCCGTCTCGGTGCCGAGGGCGGCGCCCCGCCCGGACGGACGCGGGGCGGAGCGCGAGCCGCAGCCCGGCGCCGCGGTCACCAGGATGACCAGCGCGACCATCACCGCCAAGGCTCGCTGCTCCAACTTGACCTCCGGACGGCCGAGGTGAGAGCGGATTCGCGTGGCGCGGCCCCCGCAGGCTCCTCGGACGCAGCCTAGCACGGCCTCGCGCGCGGGGCACGGCGGCCGCCTCGGCCGCGCGACTCCGCGCCGGCCGCGATGCGCCTGGCATGGCCGCCGCATCGCCTCATGCCCTATGCTGCCGCCATGGAGCCCGGCGGCCCGCCCCAGCCATCGCCACTCCGCCTGCGCGACGTCTTCGAGACCTGGTGGCCGCTCGCCGCCAGCTGGCTGCTCATGGGGTGCGAGCTGCCGCTGGTCACGGCCGCGCTGGCCCGGCTGCCGGACCCGACCGTGAGCCTGGCGGCGTACGGCGGCGTGGTGTTCCCGCTCGCCCTGGTCATCGAGTCCCCCATCATCATGATGCTGCCGGCCTCGACCGCCCTCTCGCGGGACTGGGCCTCGTACCGCCTGGTGCGGCGCGTGATGTGGGCGGCGGCCTCCTCGCTCACCGCCTTCCACGCGCTGCTCGCCTTCACCCCGCTCTTCGGGCTGCTGGTCGGGGGCGTGCTGGGCGTTCCCGAGCCGGTCCGCGAGCCGGCGCGGCGGGGGCTCCAGATCATGCTTCCCTGGACCCTCGCCATCGCCTACCGGCGCTTCCAGCAGGGCGTGCTCATCCGCTGGGGCCATCCGCGGGCCGTGGGCGTCGGCACCGTGGTCCGCGTGGGGGCCATCGTCGCCGCGCTGGGGGTGGGCTCGGCGCTGGGGCGGGCGCCGGGCATCGTGGTGGGCACGC